>NZ_SHMI01000044.1:0-22849 GCF_004284735.1 Shinella sp. JR1-6
ATCGATCAACCTTGGAAGATTATGTCCATCGGCCTACGAGACTGGGCACACAGGTCATGATCAATGCTCGTTGGTATGAGGTCCACTATAGCTCTCAGCGACAGTCGCCAGCTTGGCTTCGTCATTAAAGTGCCCACGACGACCTTTCTCACCTATCTCCAGCCGACTGATCTGCGGGTGACCGCTGCTAATGATATCCATGGTTAAATCACTGGCTATATTGACGTCGATATAGCCGGAGCCTTACCAAAATTCTCAATTGAGCAAGGCGTCCTTCACCGAATGTGTATGTTTCGACGAGCGTCTCTCAGGGTTGGGTTACCTAGCGCTCGCGGATAAACGGCATCCATAGTTTGACTGCGGCGATTGCGACGAAGCCGAGATAGGATTCCTTTGTCTTGTCATAGCGGGTCGCAACGCGCCGCCAGTTCTTGAGCTTGTTGAAGAGCCGCTCGATCTGGTTACGCCATTTGTATTTGGCTTTGTCGTGTGGGATCGGCGTCGTAACCCTTGTCGGCGAGGAAAGCTTCGACCCGGTCGGAGATCATCCGGAACAAGGACGCAAAGCCTTGGGTATCATGCGTCTGCCCGGGCGTCAGGACAAAGCCGCGCGGACGGCCTTTCGCATCGCAGCGGGCATGGAGCTTGGTGGTGAAGCCGCCGCGCGATCGACCAGTTCAGCCAGAGTTTCGAGCATTGCTTCGAACACACCGGTCTCAACCCAGCGTCGATATCGGCGGAAGACGCTGTTCCACTTGCCGTATTCATCAGGCAAGTGTCGCTATTGCGCAGCCGTACGCGCCATCCACATCATGCCTTCGAAATAGCGCCGATTGTCCTGAGCAGGGCGGCATCCGCGCCCTCGCTCAGCGGGAAGAAGCGGACCGATCACCGCCCACTCATCGTCTGTCAAACCAATCCGTTCGCCCAAGGCTGCCTCCAAATGGAAGCCTTGAATCAAAACCCGACTCCGCAGTGAACCTTTGTCCACGAACGCTAGACGGATATCCACCTTCAGCAAAAACTTGCCAAATGTCATCCTCGACGAGTAATTTCTTGCCATTCGCGAAGCGCGCCACACGGCCCCACCTTAGCATGTCAACGGCTTTGATCTGGCCTGACTCTTGCTATCTAAACAACGACGCGGACGTGAGAGCTGCGTCATTTTGCCAAACGGGAGGAGTTTCCATGAAAAACAAGTTGAAGCGCGCCGTCATCATAGCTGCTACCGGCGTATCCATCGCCTTCACCACGGCCGCCGCCGCGCGAGCAGACGAGTTCATCAACGTCCTGACGGGCGGCACGTCCGGCGTCTATTATCCACTCGGCGTCGCACTCTCGAAAATATACGGCGAAAAGATCGCAGGCTCCCGCACCCAAGTTCAGGCCACCAAGGCTTCTGTCGAGAACCTGAATCTCCTGCAACAGGGCCGCGGCGAAATCGCCTTCGCGCTGGGTGATTCCGTCAAACTCGCCGCGGAAGGCAATGCCGAAGCCGGTTTCAAGGCACCGCTCGACAAGCTGCGCGGTATAGCCGCCATTTACCCGAACTACATTCAGATCATGGCGTCGAAGGAGTCCGGGATCGCCACACTCGCCGACTTTAAGGGGAAGAGCCTCTCTGTCGGCGCGCCGAAATCAGGTACAGAACTGAACGCCCGTGCCATCTTGGTGGCGGCCGGGATGAGCTATGACGATCTAGGCAAGACGGAATATCTGCCATTTGCCGAATCCGTCGAGCTGATGAAAAATCGTCAGCTCGACGCCACGCTGCAATCGGCCGGCCTCGGCGTCTCGTCGTTTAAGGACCTTGCCACCTCGCTCGACGTGCAGATGGTTTCCGTTCCCGAAGACATCGCCACAAAGCTCGGCGCGCCCTACATCGCCGCCACCGTTCCGGCGGGCACATACCAGGGCCAGGACAAGGATGTGCCGACGGTTGCGGTGGTCAACTTCCTCGTGACGCACTCGGAGGTTTCCGACGAAACCGCCTACCAGATGACCAAGCAGCTCTTCGAGAACCTGCCGGCCATGGTCGCCGCCCACAAGGCGGCCGAGCAGATCGATCTGAAAGAAGCGCTGAACGGCATGCCCATCCCGCTGCATCCGGGCGCCGAACGCTACTACAAGGAAAAGGGGCTGCTCTGACCGTTTAGCAACGACTGTGCGGCGGTGGAGGATCGCCGCACAGATACCTTAGTAGTCCGTCGCTCGGGAGGAAACGATGCACGACACCAATGGACCGGCCGACGGCGCTGCCGCCGCGCTGAGCAAGCATGACGCCCTCGCGGGCACGTTCCCGGCGACGAAAGAAGGGCGGGTGCTCTTTGCGATCGCCTTTCTGTTTTCCCTGTTCCAGATCGCAACCGCCGCACATCTTCTCGATCCGCCGAGCCAACTCGTCCGGGCAATCCATGTCGGTTTCGTCACGGTCCTGATCTTTCCGCTGCTCGCCGCCATGGGGACCAGGAGCGGAGCCGCCCGCGCGATCGCCTGGAGCCTTTCTGCGCTCGGAGCAGCCGTCGCCTTCTACCAATGCTACGAATATGCCGACCTGCTGGTGCGGGCCGGCGATCCATTGCCGCAGGACATCGCCTTTGGCGTCATCGGTATCGGCATCGTCTTCGCCGCCGCCTGGGCCTTGATGGGACCGGCCCTGCCGATCATCTCGGGCGCTTTCCTCGCCTACTGCCTGTTCGGCGAATACCTGCCCTCGCCGCTCAACCATCGCGGCTATGCCTTCTCCCAGGTCATCGACCACATGGCCTATGGCACGGAGGGCATATACGGCATTCCGACGCTGGTTTCCTCAAGCTACATCTTCCTCTTCATCTTGTTCGGCGCCTTCCTGGAAAAGGCCGGCATGATCCAGCTTTTCAACGATGTATCGCTCAGGCTCGTCGGCGCGCGGCGCGGCGGAGCGGCGAAGGTGGCGATCATTTCGTCCGGCCTTATGGGGACGATCTCCGGATCGGGCGTCGCCAATGTGGTGACGACCGGCCAGTTCACCATTCCGCTGATGAAGCGCTTCGGTTATCGCCCCGCCTTTGCCGGCGGCGTCGAGGCCACCGCCTCGATGGGCGGCCAGATCATGCCGCCGGTCATGGGTGCCGTCGCCTTCATCATGGCCGAGACGCTTGGCGTCGAATATCACGAGGTCGTCAAGGCCGCCCTCATTCCGGCAATCCTCTACTTCGCGTCCGCCTTCTGGATGGTCCATCTGGAGGCAGGCAAGCGCGGGCTTCTCGGGCTGCCCCGTAACGAACTGCCCTCGGCCCGCGCCGCGATCACCAAGGGCTGGTATCTGGTCCTGCCGCTCGCCGCCCTCGTCTGGCTGCTGTTCTCCGGCTACACGCCCCTCTTCGCCGGCACCGTTGGCCTCGGCTTCACGCTGCTGCTGATCCTCGGCAGTTCCATCGCCCTTGGCCTTCCATCGACCGCGGTCCGGGTGATCTTCTGGATCGGCCTCGGCCTCGTCGCCGCCGCCTTCTTTAAGTTCGGCATGGAGGTCGTCGTCGTCGCGCTGGCGGTGCTGGTCCTTGCCAATGGTATCTGGAAGGGCGGCCGGGAGACGCTAGCCATCTGCCGCGACGCGCTGGCGGATGGCGCCAAGACCGCGCTGCCGGTGGCCATAGCCTGCGCGCTCGTCGGCATCATCATCGGCACGATGACGCTGACCGGGGCGGCCAACACCTTCGGCCAGTTCATCGTGTCGGTCGGCGGCAAGAGCCTCTTCCTGTCGCTGCTCCTGACCATGGTGACCTGCCTGGTGCTCGGCATGGGCATTCCGACGATCCCGAACTACATCATAACTTCGTCCATCGCCGGCCCGGCATTGCTCGAACTCGGCGTGCCGCTGATCGTCAGCCACATGTTCGTATTCTATTTCGGCATTCTCGCCGACCTGACGCCGCCGGTAGCGCTCGCCTGCTTCGCGGCAGCCCCCATCGCCCGCGAAAGCGGCCTGAAGATCTCCTTCGAGGCCATCAAGGTGGCAGCCGCCGGCTTCGTCATCCCTTTCATGGCGGTCTATTCGCCGGCGCTGATGCTGCAGGAAGGAGGGCCGCTTGCCGCGTCGCTCGGCTATCCGGCGGCCGTCGCCTATATCGTCTTCAAAACGGGCTTCGCCATCGGCCTTTGGGGCGCCGCGGTGATCGGCTTTGCCGCCGTCCGGCTCAACCTCTTCGAACGGGCGCTCGCCACCGCTGCCTCCTTCAGCATGCTCGCCGCGCTGCCCGCGACGGATGAGATTGGCTTTGCGCTCGGGGCGGTCTTCGCTGTCCTCATCTGGCGCAGGGCGCGGGCAGCGGCCGCGCCGGAAGCGGCATGAGCACCCTGCTGTGCATTGCCGGCGGCAAGGCCATCGCCCTTGCCGCCGGTCTCTTCACCTTGGGCTGGACCCATTCGGTTGAGAAGACCGCATGGCAGGAAAGCTGGGCCGTCACGCCGGACGGGCTGGTGCTGCGGGAGGCGCGGGTGAAGGGCTCGGGCGCCGGCATGGAGCCTGGCGAAGGCGCGCGCCGCAAGGACGGCTGGTGGGTGTGGGAGCCGCATGCCGCACCGCTCACCACACTGGTCCTCGCCTCGTCCGGCGCCACCGGCTCCGGCTGGACGCTCTGCGCGGCGGACGGCTGCCGGGAGCTTGGCCGCGACAAGGGAGAGCCTGTCGTGCTGCGGCCCTGCGCGGATGGCGAGGCGATATCGCGGGAGCCCGGTAAATGATCCGTCTCACCGGGGGCCAATCTCCTGTTCTTTTCGCATGCAAGGAACGCTAAGCTCATGGGTGAGAGAAGCGAGAGACGGATCGGCCCGAAAATGACTCGCACCATCGGTCGCATGACGATCGCCATGCTTGTCGTCACCTGCATAGCGCCCTTCGTCGCCTACTACCTGGCAAGCGGTGTCGCCATTGCCACGCTCGAAGGCCAACTCCAGCGCAGTCTCGTCCTGACCAATCGCGCCATCGAAACGGAGATCGAGCGTTTCCGCTACTTGCCGATGGTGATCGGCGAGGACGCGCGCATCCGGGCGATCGCAGGAACGGAGCGCGGCGAAACGGCACTCGACGCGGCCAACGCCTACCTGGAAACCATCGTCCGGCAGGCCGGTCCCGCCGAACTCTACGTGCTCGACGCGCACGGCGTGACCCTTGCGGCGAGCAATCATATGACGCCGGAGAGCTTCGTCGGACAGGACTACAGTTTCCGCCCCTATTTCCGGTATGCGATGCGCGAAGGCGAGGGGCGCTACTATGCCATTGGCGTGACGACCGGCAAGCCCGGCTACTTCCTCGCCTCGCGCATCGATATTGCCGGAAAGCCGCCCATCGTCGTCGTTGTCAAGGCGGACCTGTCGCCGCTGGAATTGGCCTGGGAGGCGGCCGGCGTACAGACCGCCATCGCGGATCGCTGGGGCATCGTCTTCCTCTCGGGCAACCCAGACTGGAAGTACCGTCCGCTGGCGCCGCTCGGAACGGAGGCTTTGGCGCGGCTTGCGGCGGAACGCACCTACGAGGGCGCCGACCTTGCGGCCCGCAGGCCGATCCTGCCGGAAGGGGTGGGCCTGCCCACCGGCGCTCTGGAGGACCCGGCGCTTCGCATCGCACAGGGCGGCGCGCCGCTGCTCGCCCGCTTCTCGACGGTCGAGCCGGACGGCTGGCACGTGCTGGCGGCAACCGGTACCGGGGACACGGCCAAGCTCGCCGGCTTCTGGGCGCTCGCCGCGCTGATCGCCGGTCTGCTGGCGACGGGCGCGCTCTATTTCCTGCACCAGCGCGCCCAGATCATCCGCATGCGGCTGCGGCAGGGTGAACTGCTCGAACGCATGGTGGCCGAACGCACGCAGGATCTCGCCTGCGAGATCGACATGCGCCGCAGGACCGAGGACGAGCTGCGCCGTGCCCAGGAGGGCCTCATCCATTCGGAGAAGATGGCGGCGCTCGGCCGCATGTCCGCGGCCATCGTGCACGAGGTAAGCCAGCCGCTCGCCGCGCTCGACGCGACGCTCGCCACCGCCGGCGTGCTGGCCGGCAGGAAATCCGCCGAAGCCGCAGGCGCGCGCATCGTCGATGCCCGCTCCCTCGTCAAGCGCATGCAGCGCACCGTCAAGCATCTCAAGACCTTCGCGCGCAAGGATGCCTCGGACCTGGAGGACGTTTCGATCGACAGTGTCATCCGCAACGTGGTGGATCTCGCCGCCCCCCGCACGAAAAGCCTCGGCATCACCCCGATCATCGAGGCACTGGCGCCTTCGCCCGTCGTGATCGCCGTCGCACTGAAGCTCGAGCAGGCGATGCTCAACCTCCTCCTGAACGCGCTGGATGCCGTGGAGGGGCGTCCCGATCCCGCCATCACCATCCGCCGCACGCAGGATGCCGACCACGTCGAGGTGGCCATCATCGACAACGGAGCGGGCATCGCACCGGAGCATCGCGAGCGCATCATCGAACCGTTCTTCACCACCAAGCTGACGGGCGAAGGCCTCGGCCTCGGCCTGTCCATCGCCACGACGATCGTGCGCGAATGCGGCGGCGAGATCCGCTTCGCCGAAGTGCCGGACGGCGGAACCTCCGCCACCGTCTCCGTGCCGCTTGGCAGACGCGGCACCGGGAGCCTGGAGGCGGCGCAATGAACCGTGGCCGCATTCTTCTCATCGACGACGACCGCGACCTTCTGAAGGCCGCGACGGACTGGCTCACCGTTAGCGGTTTTTCCGTCGAGGCATTCCACCGGCCGGAGGAGGCCTTTACGGCGCTGCTGCGTGCCGAGCCCGATGTCGTCGTTACCGATGTGCGCATGCCGGGCATCGACGGCATGACCTTGCTCAATTCCACCGTGCGCCAGAAGCGGGACGTGCCCGTCGTGCTCATCACGGCCCATGGCGATGTCGGCCTTGCGGTCCAGGCGATGAAACAGGGCGCGGAGGACTTTCTGGAAAAGCCCTACGATGCCGACCGCCTGCTCTCCGTCCTCGACAAGGCCGTGGAGAAACGGCGCATGAAGCGGGAGATCGTGCGCCTTCAGGGCCTGGTCGGCGGCAGCGAGAAAAAGGATGCCATCGTCGGCGACAGTCCGCCGATCCGCGACCTGCGCAACCGCGTCGCGACGCTCGCCGATGTCGATATCGATGTCCTCGTCATCGGCGAGACGGGCACCGGCAAGGAGCTTGTCGCACGGGCTCTCCACCGGCTCAGCCGGCGCGCCGCCGGTCCCTTCGTCGCGATCAACTGCGGGGCGCTGCCGGAGGCCATCTTCGAAAGCGAGGTCTTCGGCCATGTGAAGGGTGCCTTCACCGGCGCGATCGCCGACCGCGAGGGCAAGTTCGAACACGCCGCCGGCGGCACGCTGTTTCTTGACGAAATCGAATCGATGCCGCTCGGCCTGCAGGCGAAGATCCTGCGCGTGCTGCAGGAGAGAGTCGTCGAGCGCCTCGGTGAAAACCGTCTGCGATCCGTCGACGTGCGCATCGTCGCAGCCGCCAAGAGCGACCTGACCGCCGACATCGCCGCCGGGCGCTTTCGCGAAGATCTGTTCTATCGCCTTGCCACGGCCGATGTCCGCATTCCGTCATTGCGCCAGCGGCGCGACGATATCGGCCTCCTGTTCGGCCATTTCGCCTCCCTTGCGGCACATAGATACGGCCGTCCCGTTCGGGCGGTTCCCGCCAGGCGGATCGAGCAACTCCGGCAGCAGGAGTGGCGCGGCAATGTGCGTGAACTCAAGGCACAGGCCGAGCGTTTTGCCCTTGGGCTCGACGAACCTGCCGCGACGGTGCGCGACGCCTCCTTCAAGGACGATACGCTCGCCCTGCCGGAGCGGCTGGCAGCGTACGAGGCGCATGTCATCCGCGAAGCGCTGGAACGCAATGACGGCAACACCGCCCGCGCCGCCGCGAGCCTCGGCGTGCCCCTTCGCACTTTGACCGAAAAAATGAGCCGCCGCGGTCTTGCGGGCCTGCGCAAGCGCCGCCAAGACCGCGGCCAGGATTGACATCGACATGGGCAGGCAGGCGCAGAACATTTTGTCTTCGGAACTGCACAGGGGTTGCTAATGACGTCGCGATGGGGGTGGCTGCTTTCGCAGCTTGGGCGCCGGATGTGGGTCCGGGCAACGTTGTTTTCCATTCTCGCCATCGTGACGGCATTGATCGCCATCGTCTTGGCCCCGTTCATTCCCGGGGACCTTTCGACCCGCATCGGGGCCGACGCGGTGGACAACATTCTCGGGATCATCGCTTCCAGCATGCTGACGGTCACCACCTTCTCCTTGAGCACCATGGTTTCCGCCTACTCCGCCGCGACGAGCAACGTCACGCCGCGCGCGACGAAACTTGTGATGGAGGACAGCACGACGCAGAACATGCTCGCGACCTTCATCGGCTCCTTTCTCTTTAGCCTCGTCGGCATCATCGCCCTCAGCACGGGGGCTTACGGCGACCAGGGCCGCGTGGTGCTGTTCCTCGTCACGATCGGCGTCATCGTGCTCGTCATCGTGACCCTGCTGCGCTGGATCGATCATCTTTCGCGCCTGGGGCGTGTCACAGAAACGACGGAAAGGGTCGAGGCCGCGACGATCGAGGCGATGCGCGCCCACTTGCAGCGCCCTCATCTCGGTGGTCAAAGGCTGGCGGACAGGGCGGACATCCCCTTCTTCGCCAAGCCTGTCTTCATCGACAGGATCGGATATATCCAGCATCTCGATACCGGCACGCTCTACGATATCGCGGCCGCCGCCGAGTCGCGAATCTTCGTTCACCTGATCCCCGGCCAGCTCGTGGATCCGACAAGACCCGTCGCCTTTCTCGACGGCGGATCGGAGCAGGACGCCGAGGAAACGAGAGCGCGGATCGCCACCTGCTTTTCGGTAGAGGACGTCAGGACATTCGATCAGGATCCCCGGTTCGGCGCCTCCGTTCTGGCGGAAATCGCCTCGCGCGCCCTCTCCCCGGCCGTCAATGACCCGGGCACGGCCATCGATGTCATCAGCCGGGCATTGCGGGTCCTCGCCGTGTGGACGGAGCCGGTCGAAGCCGGCTACGATGCTGAGGTGCTCTACCCCAATGTCCATGTCCCCGCGATCGAACCGGGTGACATCTTCGACGATCTGTTTACCCCGATCGCGCGGGACGGCGCGGCGATCGTGGAGGTCGGCATCCGCCTGCAGAAGGCATTCGCCACGCTGGCGAACTTCCGCCAGCCGCAGTTCCGTGCAGCGGCGGAGCGGCACTCGAAAGAAGCGCTCGATCGCGCCGCCCTGGCCCTAGGGCTGGAGGGCGACCTGCACAGGTTGCAGGAGGCCGCAAAAAGCGTCCGAGATACTAACGATCTGAAATAAAATGAAAATATCGCAAGAACATCGTACCGGAAGATGATTTTCCGGCCGCGATTGTTGACGCAGGCGGCCGTTGGCTGCGACAAAGCCCCGATGCAGACACCTGTTACAATCGATCCAGAATACCTGACGACCCGGCTGAAAGCGCTCCTCGACATACCGAGCCCGACCGGTTTTACGGACGAGGCCGTTCGCTACACGGCACGCGAACTCGAAAGCCTTGGCCTGGAGGTCAAGCTGACCCGCCGCGGCGCGATCCGCGCGCGCCGCCCCGGAGCGGCCGAGCGGCCGGCGCGGGGCATCGTCTCCCATCTCGATACGCTCGGCGCGCAGGTGAAGGCGCTGAAGGACAACGGACGGCTCGAACTCGTGTCGATCGGCCATTGGTCGGCGCGCTTCGCCGAGGGCGCGCGGGCCTCGATATTCTCGGACAAGGGCACCTATCGCGGCTCGATCCTGCCGTTGAAGGCGTCGGGCCACACGTTCAACGAAGAGGTCGACACGCAGCCGACTGGCTGGCGCCACGTCGAGCTGCGCATCGACGCGCTGGCGCGCGATCGCAAGGACATCGTGCAACTCGGCATCGATGTCGGCGATATCGTCGCCATCGATCCGCAACCCGAATTTCTCGAAAACGGCTTCATGGTCTCGCGCCATCTCGACGACAAGGCGGGGGTTGCGGTCATGCTCGCCGCTCTGGAGGCGATGCAGCGCGAAGGTATCGAGACACCGGTGGACACCTACTGGCTCTTCACGATCGGCGAGGAAGTGGGCGTCGGCGCGTCCGCCGTGCTGGTGCCGGACATTGCCTCGCTTGTCGCCATCGACAACGGCACGACAGCGCCGGGCCAGAACTCGGACGAATTCGGCGTGACGCTCGCCATGGCGGACCAGACGGGTCCCTTCGACTACCACCTGTCCAAAAAGCTCTTCCAGCTTTGCGGCGACCACGGCATCCGCGTCCAGAAGGACGTGTTCCGCTATTATCGCTCGGACGCCGCCTCGGCCGTCGAAGCCGGTCATGACGTTCGGACCGCCCTCCTCGCCTTCGGCGTCGATGCCTCGCACGGCTACGAGCGCATCCACCTCCATGCGCTGATTTCGCTGGCGCGGTTGGCCGTGCACCACGCGGCGAGCGAGGTTCAGATCGAACGCGACGCGGAGGAGATTTCCGGCCTACGCGGCTTCACTCGCCAGGACGTGAAGCAAGCAGAACAGGACCTGAGTGCGGACAAGCCGGACACACCCTAACTGCACTATCGCAGCGGTTTGCCCGCACGTTTTGGACGTTCGGACGGGTGCTGAGCCGCGCGAACGGCTATTTAATCATGATAGATTGTTGTCATACTCATATCTATCGCTATAAATACACCTATCGAACGACGCCAAATCGAAAGGATCTTTCCTATGAAGAGGCTATTTCGCAGTGTCTTTACGGCTGCCACCCTCACCTGTGCTACCCTTTCGGCGGGGCCGGCCACAGCCCAGACCCCGGCCAACGTTCTTGTCGTCGGCCAAATAGCCGAACCCCAGTCCCTCGATCCGCACACGGTCACGGCGACCAACGACTTCCGCATCCTCGTCAACCTTTACGATGGCCTGGTGCGGTTCAAGGACGGCACGCTGGAGGTTGAGCCGGCGCTTGCCGAAAGCTGGGTAATATCCGAAAACGGTAAGACCTATCGCTTCAAGCTCCGCGCGGGCGTGAAATTCCATGATGGTTCGGATTTCACCGCCGAGGCGGTGAAATTCAACTTCGACCGCATGCTGAACAAGGACCATCCCTTCTACAATACGGGGCCGTTCCCGTTGTCCTTCAACTTCGCTTCGATCGCGTCCGTCGATGTCGTCGATGCGCACACCGTCGAGTTCAAGCTGAACGAAGCCTTCGCGCCGTTCCTCTCCAATCTCGCCTATCCAACCGGTCTGATCGTCTCCCCCGCGGCGGTGGAACAGCACGGCAAGGACTATGGCCGGGCGCCCTCCGGCACAGGCCCCTTCAAATTCGTCGAGTGGCTGTCGAACCAGCGTGTCGTGATCGATCGCAACCCCGACTACTGGGGCGGCGCCGCAAAGCTCGACGCCGTGGTGTTCCGGCCAATCACCGACACCAATACGCGCGTTGCGGAGATGATGGCGGGCGGCCTGGACGTGATGGTCGAGGTGCCGCCTGATAACCTCGCGACCTTCAAGCAGGACGCCAAATTTTTGGTCGCCGAGCAAGCCGGGCCGCATGTCTGGTTCACGATCCTCAACACCAAGCAAGGCCCTTTCGCCGACAAGCGCGTGCGCCAGGCGGCAAACTACGCGGTCAACAAGGAAACGCTCGTCACCAATGTTCTGCAGGGCACCGCCACGGTCGCCGCAGGCCCCATTCCGCCGGCGTTCAACTGGGTGGAGAATACCGTCGAGCCCTATGCATACGATCCGGAGAAGGCCAAGTCACTGCTTGCCGAGGCGGGCGTCGAAAACCCGCAACTGACCTTCTACGTGACGGAAGGCGGCTCCGGCATGCTTGACCCGATCACCATGGGCGCAGCCATCCAGGCGGATCTTCAGGCGGTGGGCTTCAAGGTGAAGATCGAAACCTACGAGTGGAACACCTTCCTCGGCCGCGTCAATCCCGGTCTAGAGGGTAAGGCAGACATGGCCGAGATGGCCTGGATGACCAACGACCCGGACACCGTGCCCTATCTAACGCTGCGCACCGACGCCATGCCCGACAAGGGCGGATTCAACTCCGGCTACTATTCCAACCCCGAGGTCGACAAACTGCTCGAGCAGGCGCGCAAATCGACGGATCAGGCAGAGCGCGGCAAGCTGTACGGCGAGGTGCAGGCGCTGGTGCATGAGGATGCGCCCTGGCTCTTCGTCGCCAACTGGAAGCAGAACGCGGTCACGACGGCCGTCGTCGAGGGCTTCAAACTGCAGCCGTCCTTCCTTCTCGACCTGCGCAGCGTCGCCAAGCCCTAGCGGCACCTGCCACGGATACCGGGAGGTCTCATGCCGGCCTATATCATGAAGCGGCTGCTCGCCGTCGTTCCCGTGCTGTTCGGTCTGTCGGTCATCGTCTTCTTCGTGATGGCGCTGATCCCGGGTGATACCGCGACAGCCATCCTGGGAGCCTATGCCACCCCGGAAAATGTCGCGCGCATCAACCGGGACCTCGGCCTCGACAAGCCGCTGGTGCAGCAATACTTGATCTGGATCGGCAATGTGCTGCACGGCGATTTCGGCCGCTCCTTCGCGCTCAACCGGCCGGTCATCGACGAGGTGCTGGAACGGTTCCGGGCGACGCTCGTGCTGGCCGGCGTCTCGCTGGTGCTCTGCTCGGTGATCGGCCTGCTGGCGGGCATCGTCTCGGCGGTGCGCCAATTCGGCTGGGCCGACCGGGCGATCACCTTCTTCGTGCTTGCCGGCATTTCCATGCCTTCCTTCTGGCTCGGTCTTCTCCTGATCTACCTCTTCGCCGTGCACTGGCGCATCCTGCCGGCCTCCGGCATGTACGCCGTCTATGGCGGCGGCGATTTCAGGGATCTCCTCCTTCATCTCATCCTGCCGGCCGCGACGCTCTCGGTCGTGGCGGCCGGGGTGATCGCTCGGCTGACGCGGGGCGCAATGCTGGAGGTGCTGCGGCAGGACTATGTGCGGACGGCCCGCGCCAAAGGCCTGCCGGAAAGGCGGGTGGTCTACGGTCACGCTTTCCGCGCGGCGCTCGTCGGCATCATCCCCGTCATCGGCATCCAGGCCGGCTTCGTACTGGGCGGCGCGGTCTATATCGAGACGGTTTTCCAGTGGCCCGGCATCGGCGCGATGCTGGTCAAGGCGATTTCGACGCGCGACATCCTGCTGGTGCAGGGCGGCGTGCTCGTCGTCGCGGCCAGCTATGTGCTGTTTAACCTTGGTGCCGACATGCTCCAATCGATGCTCGACCCGAGGATCCGCGTATGAGCGCGCCTGCCGCAATGTCGGCCTCGGCTCGGCTCCCCGCCTGGCGCCTGCTGGTCAACAACCGGCTGGCGACAGCCGGATTGTGCATCATCGTCCTCATCGCGCTTGTCGCGCTGCTCGTACCGCTCCTGCCGCTTCCCGACCCGGATGCGACTGCGCCGGCCGATCGCCTGAAGCCGGTGCTGACCGCGGGGCACCTTCTCGGGACCGACCAGCTCGGCCGCGACATCCTCAGCCGCCTACTGTGGGGCGTGCGCATTTCGCTCGCGGTCGGGTTTGCCGCCACGCTCATTGCCGCCCTCCTCGGCTCGGCGATCGGTATCGTGGCGGGTTATGCCGGCGGGCGCACGGACAACCTGATGATGCGCGGCATCGACATATTGATGGCCTTTCCCTACATCCTCCTGGCGCTGGCCATCGTCGCCGCGCTCGGCTCCGGCCTCCTGAACGCGCTCTACGCCATCGCCGTCGTCAACATCCCCTTCTTCGCCCGCAATGTGCGCGGCGTGACGCTAGGCTATACGCATCGCGAGTTCGTCGACGCGGCGCGGCTCTCCGGAAAAGGCCCGGTCGCCATCGTACTGACGGAGGTTCTACCCAACGTTCTGCCCGTCATCGTCATCACGATGTCGACGACGGCTGGCTGGATGATCCTCGAAACGGCGGGGTTGAGTTTCCTCGGCCTCGGCGCGCAGCCGCCGCAGGCCGATCTTGGCTCGATGCTCGGCGAGGGACGCGCGCAGCTCTTCACCGCACCGCATGTCTCCATCGTGCCGGGCGCGATGATCTTCCTCGTCGTCATCAGCCTGAACCTTCTGGGCGACGGCATCCGCGACGTGCTCGATCCGCGCCTGCGCTCCGGCGCGCTCGCCCGGCCCGGCCCCGTCACGGAGGTCGCGCGTGATCGCGTTGCGCCGAAAAACACGGCGCGGAACGCCGTCCTTGCTATCGAAGGGCTCGAGACCGGCTTCCGACGCAGCCGTGGCGTCGTGCCGGCGGTGCGGGGCGTCTCCCTCCATGTCAAGCCGGGCGAATGCCTCGGCCTTATCGGGGAAAGCGGCTCGGGCAAGAGCGTGACCGCCCTTTCCGTCATGGGTCTCGTCGCCTCGCCGCCCGGCCTCATCCGCAACGGGGCAATCTACCTGATGGGCGAAGACGTGCTGGCCATGCCGCCGACGCGCCTCATCGCCAGCCGGGGAGCCCGCGTCGCCTATGTCTTCCAGGACCCGCTGACGACGCTGCACCCCATGATGGCAATCGGACGCCAGGTGGAGGAGGCGATCGCCGCCCACCAGCCGCTCGGCGCGACAGAGCGCCGCGAAAAAGCGATCGCGCTGCTCGACAAGGTCGGCATCCCCGAGGCCCGCGCCCGTGCCGGCCACTACCCGCACCAGCTTTCGGGCGGCCAGCGCCAGCGCGTCGGCATTGCCATGGCGCTCGCTAACGATCCTGATGTCATCATCGCCGACGAGCCGACCACCGCCCTCGACGTGACCGTGCAGGCGCGTATCCTGGAACTGATGCGCGCTCTTCAGCGCGAACGCGGCATGGCGCTTGTCTTCATCACGCACGATTTCGGCGTCGTGTCGGAAATCTGCGACCGCGTGGCCGTCATGAAGGACGGGGAGATCGTCGAGACCGGCGAAGCGCGGGCGGTGCTCGCCAATCCGCAGCATGCCTATACGAAACGGCTGATCGCCTGCGTCCCGGAACTGGGAAGCGGAAGCCGTTTCCTCGACCGCATGGCCGCGCTTTTCCAGAGGGAGGCGGGGACGTCATGACGGCTCACGCGATCGAGATGCGGGAACTCAGCAAGAGGTTCGGCGGCGGCAGGAGCCTCTTCGGCAAGCCGCGTCATACCATAGACGCCGTGAAATCCGTATCGCTCGATCTTCGGCGCGGCGAAACGCTCGCCCTGGTCGGGGAGAGCGGTTCGGGCAAGAGCACCCTTGCCCGCATGCTTGTCGGCCTCGAAACGCCCACTTCCGGCAGTTTCGCCATCGGCGGGAGGGATGCCAGCGGATTGCGCCGGGACGGGCCGAGAGCCTTCGGCAAGATGATCCAGTACGTGTTTCAGGATCCGGTCGCCTCGCTCAACCCGCGAAAGACCGTCCGCGACATCCTTGAAAGCCCGCTCGCCCTTCTCAACGGCTACGCCCCCTCCCGGCGGCGCGTGCGGATGCAGGAACTGCTCGATGCGGTGCAGATGCCGGCCGACACGCTTGAACGCTATCCGCACGAATTTTCCGGCGGCCAGGCCCAGCGGATCGCCATTGCCCGGGCGCTGGCGGCCGACGCGCAAATCCTCGTTCTCGACGAGCCGGTGAGCGCGCTCGACGTGTCCGTGCAGGCGCAGGTGCTTCTCCTTCTACGTGACCTGAAAACACGCTTCGGTCTGTCGTATCTCGTCATCAGCCACGACCTTGCCGTGATCGAGGCAATCTCGGATCGCGTCGCCGTGATGTATTTCGGAGAAATCGTCGAGACGGCGCCGGCTGACCGACTTTTTGCCGACCCTGAACACGCCTATACACAGCGGCTTGTCGCGAGCGCGCCTCGCATCAGGAGAGAGTGACGACAGATGTCTGGCATCGATGAGAAACAAAACCCGGCAGACGACGGCAGGCGCCTTTTCACGCCCGCCGGAAAGACGAAGCGCCGGCCAGAAGCAATCGCCGATCTCTTGAAGGACTATATTCGGACGGAAGGCCTTCTGCCCGGCGCGCGCCTGCCGCAGGAGCGCGAGCTGATTGACCGTTTCAAGGCGGCTAAGGGCACGGTGCGCGAGGCGATGAAGGCATTGGAAACGCAAGGCCTCATCTTCACTCGTAGCGGACCAGGCGGCGGCGCCTTCGTTGCCCAGCCCTCCGCCCAGCACGCCATGGAGCTCTTGTCGACCTATTTCTTCTTCGACGAGCCGAGCCTTTCCGACATCTACGCCATCCGCAAGGCGCTGGAACCCGAAGTGGCCGCGCTGCTCGCCGGACGTATCACCGACGAACAGCTTGCCCTTCTCGAAAGTACGATCCGGATATACGACCATCCGCCGGGCGGTGCAGAGGAACAGTATCGCCAGCGCGTGGCCGAGCTCGATTTCCATTCGCAGCTGGCGCAGCTCTGCCCGAACCCGTTGCTCGGCTTTCTAAGCGGCCTGATGCACAATCTGCTGCGCGAACTTCCTCTCGCCCGAAGCATCTACGCTGATCCGGCCCCCAGTTCGCGCGAGGAAGGGCTGTCGTTCCAGTACCGGCTGATGGCCTCTTTGAAGGACGGGCGAGTGGAGGACGCGCGCCGTATCGCCGGCGAACACATGGCGTTTGCGGAGGCCTACATGCTCGCCCGCGCGCAAACAGTCGGAAAGGCTAAGAGGGGCAATCTTCAATGACCGGGGAACAACCGGAGCGCTGGCGCATTGTTTTCAGTTAGCGTCAGGGCCGTGGATATCTTCACGGCCCTGATGTTCCATTTTGTACTCACAAAGGAGGTTTCAGCCCAGTTCATGTGTGGTATTTGCGGAGAAGTCAGGTTTGACGGCGGGTCCCCGTCGGTGTCGGCAATCTCGATCATGGCAGACGTACTCGCCCCTCGCGGGCCAGACGCATCAGGAATCGTGGTGCGGGGAAATGTGGGGCTCGGGCATCGACGATTGCGAATTCTCGATCTCTCCGACAGATCACAGCAGCCGATGGCCGATCCTGACCTCGGCCTCTCCCTTGTTTTCAACGGCTGCATCTACAATTTCCGTGAACTGCGGACAGAGCTTGAAAACCAGGGCTACCGATTCTTCTCCGATGGCGACACGGAAGTCATCCTCAAGGCATGGCATGCCTGGGGCGTGGACTGCGTCAGCCGTTTCCACGGCATGTTCGCCTTTGCTCTACACGAGCGCGACAGCGGCCGCGTCGTCATGGCGCGCGATCGTTTCGGCATCAAGCCGCTCTATGTCGCGGACGCCGGCGGGGCCTTGCGCTTTGCCTCTAGTCTGCCGGCGATCGTCAAGGCGGGCGGTGTCGATACATCCATCGACGTCGAGGCCCTGCACAGCTACATGACCTTCCATGCCGTGGTGCCGCCACCGCGCACGATTCTTTCCGGCGTGCGCAAGCTCTCGCCGGCCACGATCCGCGTCTACGAGCGAGACGGAAGCTTCAAGGACCACCGCTACTGGGATCCGTGCTACACCCGCTGTGCGGGCGACGGCGCCATGACGCGCAGGGACTGGCAGGAGCAGCTTCTCGACGCACTGCGCACCGCCGTAAAGCGCCGCATGATCGCCGACGTGCCAGTCGGCGTTCTGCTCTCCGGCGGCGTTGATTCCAGCCTCATCGTCGGTCTGCTTGCCGAGGCTGGCCAGCGAGGCCTGATGAGCTTTTCCGTGGGCTTCGAGGAGGCCAACGGCGAAAAGGGCGACGAGTTCGTCTATTCCGATCTCATCGCCCGCGCGTTCGGCACCGACCACCACAAGATCTTCGTGCCATCCGGAAACCTGATGGAGGCCCTTCCCGGCACCATCGCAGCGATGTCGGAGCCAATGGTCTCCTACGACAATGTCGGTTTCTACCTGTTGTCCAAGGAGGTCTCCCGACACATCAAGGTCGTGCAATCCGGCCAGGGTGCGGACGAGGTGTTCGGCGGCTATCACTGGTATCCGCCGCTCGTCAACTCCAACGACGTCGTCTCGGACTATGGCAAGGTCTTCCGCGACCGCTCGCATGAGGTGCTGCGAACACAGTTGTCACAGGACTGGATTTCCGAGCACGACACCAGCGGTGCGCTACTGGAGGAGCATCTTCTGCGCGAGGGCGCGGATACCCCTGTAGACCAGGCGCTCCGGCTCGACAGCAATGTCATGCTGGTGGACGATCCGGTCAAGCGCGTGGACAACATGACCATGGCCTGGGGTCTTGAGGCGCGTGTCCCCTTCCTCGACCACGAGTTGGTGGAGCTTGCCGCACGTATCCCACCCGAGGAGAAGTTGCGCGACGGCGGCAAGGGCATCTTGAAGGATGTCGCCCGCAAGATCGTGCCGAGCGAGGTGATCGACCGCAAGAAGGGCTATTTCCCAGTCCCGCAACTCAAATATATCGCCGGTCCCTATCTCGAGATGATCCGCGACGCACTTCATTCGCAAGCGGCTCGCGAACGCGGCCTTTTCCGCGAGACCTATCTCGAACGCCTGCTCGAGAAGCCCTCGGACCATATCACGCCGCTGCGTGGATCCGAGCTGTGGCAGGTCGGGCTTCTCGAAATGTGGCTTCAAGCCCAGGGGGTGTGACGTGAAGAAGGTAGAAGAAAAGACCACGCCGCGCCAGGCAGCCAGGACCCGCAGCACCAAGGGGGCGAGCGCGGTGAACCATCGCCTGAAACAGTTGCGCACCCGCGCGCAGCCCGGCCGCCATCTCGGCCGGCCGGACGCGTCGGAGAAACAGAAAAAGGATGTGGTACTGGACTGTGGTTGGGGCCGGCTGCTGTTTGCACAAACATTTTCGAAGGACGAGACGCTTCTGTCGAAATTTCGCGAGGAAGCGCCGTCAAGCCGGGATATCGCCTTTTACGTGCAGGATCCGCATGTGCTGCTGTCGCACGCCCCGCAGGAGGTGTTCCTAGACCCCTCGCATACATTCCGTCTTGACCTGTCGACCTATCGCGCGAGGAGCCGCCGCCTTCGTGCCATCAACATCCGTCGGCTTGCCACGGATGCCGACGCCGACGGCATCAACCGCATCTATGGCGCCTGCGGCATGGTCCAGATCCGCAAGGATTTCTTCTCCTCCGACAGGGATAACCGCCCGGTGACTTATTTCGTCGCCCAGGACGAGACGACCGGCGAGATCGTCGGCACCGTGACCGGGATCGACCACCAGCGCCTGTTCAACGACCCCGACCGGGGCGCCTCGCTCTGGTGCCTCGCGGTCCATCCCGACGCCCGCCAGCCCGGCATTGGCGAAAGGCTCGTCGGCAAGCTGGCCGAGCATTTCCAGGCACGGGGCCTTTCCTGTCTCGACCTATCGGTCATGCACGACAACGCGCAGGCAATTAAACTCTACGAGAAGCTGAACTTCCGACGCATGCCGCTTTTCGCGGTCAAGCGGAAGAACGCGATCAACGAGAAGTTCTTCGCCATGCCGCACCAGTCCTATGATGCGCTGAACCCCTATGCCCGGCTGATCGTTGACGAGGCGACGCGACGCGGCATTCATGTCGACATCACGGATGCCGAGGGCGGGTTCTTCCGGCTCTCCCATGGCGGCCGGTCGATCCATTGCCGGGAGAGTCTTTCAGAGCTTACTTCGGGCGTTGCAATGTCGATAGCTGATGACAAGGCCATTGCCCGACGCGTTGTTTCAGCAGCCGGCCTTGTCGTACCCGATCAAATGGAGGTGGGTGAAGACCGCGCAGTAATTGCAGCGTTTTTGAGGAAGAACCGAAAATTAGTTGTGAAACCGGCGCGCGGCGAACAGGGCCGTGGCATTTCCGTCGGCATCACCACGCAAGAGGCACTCGATCAAGCGATCGATGAGGCGCGCGGTGTCTGCGACCGGGTTTTGCTCGAAGCCTGCTTCGAGGGCCATGACCTCCGTCTTGTGATCATCGATTTCAAGCTTGTCGCCGCGGCCGTGCGCCGCCCTCCCTGTGTCATCGGTGATGGCCGGGCTACAATCGCAGCACTTATCGCAAAACAATCACGACGGCGTCAGGCAGCAACTGGTGGAGAAAGCCGAATTCCCATGGATGCGGAAACGCACCGGTGCCTCGCCGAACAGGGGCTGAATCTCGATTCGATTCTCGACGACGGACATGAGGTTACCGTCCGCAAAGCCGCAAATCTACATACCGGTGGCTCTATCCATGATGTCACTGACACAGTGCATCCCGATCTCATCGCAGCTGCCTGCCGCGCCGCGCGGGCAATCGATATTCCGGTGGTCGGCATTGACTTGATGGTCAAGACCCCGTCAGAACCGGAGTACGTTTTCATCGAGGCGAACGAACGACCTGGCCTTGCCAATCATGAACCGCAGCCGACAGGAGGGCGTTTCGTCGATCTTCTGTTTCCCGGTACCAAGACAGAAATTTGATTATGGCCTTCATTCCACTGCGTATCATTTGTCTGCTGGCTACTCTTTTGGTTGCGTCTGTCATGCCTGCAGCCGCGCAAGAGCCGCTCGGTTTAGAGAATTCCCAGGAACTATCGGCCGGTTCAGCAAAGCTGCAGGACCTCATTGACATCCTGCGCGACGACAAGACACGGCAGACCTTTCTCGACGAATTGCAGAAGGTCGCCGACGGAACAGCCGCCAAGGACATCGCCGAGACGCCATTGGCCGAACCCCTCGGCAAGCAGATGGCGGATGTGACGCGGCACTTCGCCGAGCGGGCGGTTTTTTCCATCATCGTTTTCTCCCGGCAACTCGCTGCGGCACCAGCAACATTGTCAAACATCAATGGTGGGGAAGCTGAGGTACTTTTTCGCGCCGCACGTGATCTGGCGCTGGTGATTGTCGTCACCTATGGCGTTTTCGCAGTCCTTCGGCTGGTTGCACGCAGAATCTACCGCTCCTTCGGGCGACGCGCGACGACCGCGGGTTTCCTCGAAAAAGCCTTTCTGGTCACCGCTTCTGTGGCTTTCGACATAGGCATCGTCATCGCCGCCTGGGGCGCTGGATATCTTGCCGCTCTGACCGTCTTCGGAGAGCTTGGGCGCATGGATATCCAGCAGACACTCTATCTCAACGCCTTCACCGCGGTGCAGATGGCCAAGGTGGCAACCAGGGCCATACTGTCGCCATCCACCAGCGAGCTTCGCCTTATACATGTTTCGGACAGAGCCGCCCGGCGCACGAGCCGCATCCTCGCATGGATCATCAGCATTCTCGGCTATGGCCAGCTTCTTCTCCAGCCGATTCTTTCACAGGCCGTTTCGGCCGCTTCTGGGCAGGCGGTGTCCGCCCTCGTTGCGCTTGTCGCCCTTGTCATCGCCGTATCAGCAACATTGGTAAACCAGCGTGCCGTAACCGAGTGGCTGCTGGCAACCCCCGAACACAATCCACGTAGCCGTCGCGTCCGCTTCATCGCGGCGCGCTGGCACTGGCCAGTATTGGTCTATCTGGCTTTCCTATTCTTCGTCGTGCTGATCGGGCCGGCCGAGCGGCTGTTCTCCGTTCTCGGCGCCAGCGCCCAGACCTTTGTCGCCATCATCGTCGGCTTCGTCTTCGCTGACTGGCTAGCGCGCACGGTCCAGAAGGGCGTTCGCCTGCCGAACAACATCAATCGGCGACTCCCGCTGCTGGAGCGTCGCATCAACGGCCTCGTTCCCCGTTTCCTCACACTGCTGCGCTTCCTCATCATTGCCACCGTGATCGCCTTCGTAATCTCGGCCACCGGCATCTTCGACGTGGCGGCCCTCATGCAGTCGCGCATGGGCCTTGCCTTTACAGGCGCGGCGGCGTCGGTTTTCGTCATTCTGCTCGTCGCCTATGTCGCCTGGCTGACATTGACATCATGGGTGGACTATCGGCTCAACCCCGCCTTCGGTACAATCGCCACCTCGCGCGAAACAACACTCCTCACCCTCTTGCGGAACGCCATGACTATCGCAATCGTGGTGGTCGCCCTTATGTTCTCCCTATCGCAGATGGGACTGGACATCGCGCCGCTGCTCGCTTCGGCGGGTGTACTCGGACTTGCTATCGGTTTCGGCGCGCAGAAGCTGGTGCAGGACGTTATCAACGGCGTATTCATCCAGTTGGAAAACGCCATCAATGTCGGCGACGTCATTACAGTGGGGGGCACAACCGGCACCGTGGAACGTTTGACGATCCGTTCCGTCAGCCTGCGTGATGTGACAGGCGCCTATCACATCATCCCCTTCTCCTCGGTCGACATGGTGACAAACCTGATGCGCGACTTCGCTTACCACGTTGGCGACGTGGGCATCGCCTATCGTGAGGATGTGGAGGACGCCAAGGCCGCACTGTTCGAAGCTTTCGAGCAGTTGCGCGCCGATCCGGAAATCAATGGCGTCATTGTCGGCGAGATGGAATGGTTCGGCGTTCAGGAACTTGCCGACAGTGCGGTGATTGTCCGCGTCAGGATAAAGACGCTACCGGGCAAGCAATGGGGTGTCGGACGCGCTCTGAACGGAGCGGTCAAGCGAGTCTTCGATGCTCGCGGCATCGAAATGCCCTTCCCACACCAGACAATCTATTTTGGAGTAGACAAGAACGGTGGCGCTGCACCTGCTTTTGTTTCACTCGTTCAACAATCTAGCACTGAAAATGGCGAGACATGATTTGCATGGAACAGTGTGAACCATATTATAGGGTGAGGGAGATTGACATTCCAGCAATGAATGAGAGCGAAAATTGACAAAAGTTGACGTAACACAAATCGAAAAGGCATGGAGAAGATGGTGGAATGAACTCGGCCATGTCGCCCGCTGCAACCGCGACCCTGCCCGCACGAGAGAGGCGTTCGATGCGGGTTATCTAGCCGCCTTAATGCATAGCACCGGACGTTTTGGCGACGAGAGGCAGGCTTTTGCTGGCTGCGCGACACCGCAGGCAAGT
>NZ_SHMI01000045.1:0-21228 GCF_004284735.1 Shinella sp. JR1-6
GATTACTACGGCGCTGAGGCCGCTGCCTAACCCGCCGCTCGTCCCGAGCCATGGAGTGCTGATGTGAGCGTGGTGCCCGCATTTGTCACGATCATCCCGTTTGCCGCCTGGCTGATCTGGGCTCTTCTCGCCTAACCCCTCCCAAGCAAGGAGCATGGCATGTGGCCGTTTGGGAAGTCTAAGGCGGAAGATGTAGCCGAGGCGCCGCACATCGCGCACGACCAGGCCGTCAGGAATTTCGTCGGCCTCCAGCCTATCAGCCCGTACGGCATGCAGGTTGGTGTTGAGCATCTTCTCGTCCCGCAGGTCAACCGCGTTCTACGCCACTGCCGCATCGGCAAGATCATCCTGAAATAGCACCAACCCTCGGGAGTGCTGCACATGTCCGAAGAGCCTAAAGTAGGCAAGAATACGGGAAACCGCGGGAAGGGCAGGCCAAAAGGCTCGCTCAACAAGCAGACCGCGCTTTTGAAGGATGCAATCCTCAAGGCGGCAGAACAAGCGGGTGAGGGCGATATAGTCACGTACCTGACACAGCAGGCGCGTCTTAACCCAGGCCCGTTCATGAGTCTTCTCGGCAAGGTCCTCCCGATGCAGGTTGCCGGGGACCCCGATAGCCCGATCGTCCATGTCATCGAGCGCCGTATTGTCCGTCCTGGCGATCGACACGGCTGAAGTCTTTCTCCCGCTTCTGGAGCCGGCCCGTGACAAGGGCGCTTGGGGCGGGCGAGGATCTGGTAAATCGCACTTCTTCGGCGGGTTGCTGATCGAGGATAGCCTATCAGAGCCCGGTATCAGCGGTGAGGGGCTGCGTAGCGTCTGCATTCGCGAAGTTCAGAAGGATCTCGCGCAGTCATCCAAGGCGTTGATCGAGGCTAAGCTGAACGATTGCCGTCTTGGCGAGGCCGATGGCTTCAAGGTCTTTCGGGACTGCATCACGACTCCGAAAGACGGGTTGATCATCTTTAAGGGGATGCAGGACTACACGGCCGAGTCCATCAAGTCGCTGGAAGGCTTCAAGCGGGCGTGGTGGGAGGAAGCGCAATCGGCCTCGGCCACCTCGATCAAGATGCTTCGCCCGACCATGCGAGCGCCCGGCGCCCAAATGTGGTGGAGCTGGAACGCCCGCCGAAAGATCGACCCGGTGGATGTAATGCTCCGCGGCCCTGAGAAGCCGACCGGCGCAATCGTCGTCAACGCGAACTGGCGGGATAATCCGTGGTTCGGCGCCGAACTAGAGCAAGAACGGCTCGACTGCCAGCGCATGACGCCAGACGATTACGATCATGTCTGGGAAGGCGGATACGTGACGGTGGCATCTGGAGCCTATTTTGCCAGCCATCTGAACGCTGCGAAGGCAGAGGGCCGCATCAGCCGCGTCGCTGCCGACCCGCTAATGACGTACCGGCTGTTCGTCGATATCGGCGGCACGGGCGCGAAGGCCGACAATTTCGTCATCTGGGTTGCCCAGTTCATCGGCAAGGAAATCAGGGTCGTTGATTATTACGAGGCGCAGGGACAGCCGCTGGCTACGCATCTCGCCTGGCTGCGGAGCAAAGGTTACACGCCAGACCGGGCGCAGTTCTGGCTGCCTCATGACGGCAGCACGCAAGACAAGGTGTTCGACGTCTCCTACGAAAGCGCGCTGACCGACGCCGGCTATGACGTCACGGTCATTCCCAACCAGGGCAAGGGCGCTGCAGCGGCTCGCATCGAGGCGGCCCGCAGGCTCTTCCCGGCGATCTGGTTCAATGCCGAAACGACGGAAGCCGGGCGTGATGCTCTCGGCTGGTATCACGAGAAGAAGGACGAGACCCGCAACATCGGTCTCGGGCCGGAACATGACTGGGCATCGCACGGCGCCGACGCATTCGGCCTTATGTGCGTCGCCTATGAAGAACCACAACAGAAGAAGCCGGAAGAACCGCAGTACACGTACCGCGGCGCTGGCGGATGGATGGCTTGATGGCTGACACAGAGATGGCTGATCGCCTCACCGCCGGCAAGAAGGCGTTTCAGCGCTGCTCGGATGCGGACCAGCATAATCGGCAGACCGCGCTGGACGATATTCGCTTCTCACGGCTGGAAGAGCAGTGGCCTGCCGAGATCCTGAAGCAGCGACAGCTTGAGGGACGCCCCTGTCTGACGATTTCGAAGCTGAACGCCTTCATTCGGCAAGTGGTGAACGACGCCCGCCAGAACAAGCCGTCGATCAAGGTTCACCCGGTCGATAGCGGGGCGGATGTCGAGACGGCAGACGTCATCAACGGTCTGATCCGCAATATCGAATACACCTCAAAGGCCGACGTCGCCTATGACACGGCCATTGAGGGCAGTGTTTCGGGCGGATTTGCGTACTGGCGTGTGTCTCTCGACTACGCGTACGACGACAGCTTTGACATGGATCTCGGCATCAAGCGGATTTCCAATCAGTTTTCGGTCTACGGTGACCCGGACAGCACGGAAGCGGACTCCAGCGACTGGAACGTTGCTTTCGTCGTCGATCGCATCACGCGAGATGAGTTCAAGCGCCGGTACAAGGGCAAGCAGAATGTCGATGGCGATCAGGTGGACGTCGATTTCGACAGCGACGCCTGGTCTCAGGACACGACGTGGACCGAGGACGACACAGTTCTCATTGCCGAATGGTGGCAGCGCGAGGAGGTCGAGCGGGAAATCCACCAGCTTTCGAACGGCACGGTGGTTTCGAAGGAAGATCTGGAGAAGGACGAGGATCTTCAGGTTGCTCTTGAGGTCCGTGCCGTCCAGATCGTCACCAGCCGCGTGGCAAAGTCGCACAAGGTTACCCAGACCATCATGTCAGGCGCTGACATTCTGGAAGAGCGTGTTTGGCCCGGTCGTTACATTCCGATTATCCCGGTCTACGGCGATGAAATTGTTCTTGAAGGCAAGCGGTATTTCCGGTCGCTGATCCACAGCGCCAAAGACGCGCAGAGCATGTTCAACTACTGGCGCTCCATGGCGACGGAGACAGTTGCTCTTGCACCGCGCGCGCCCTGGGTGGGGCCGGCCGGGTTCGCGGTTGAGCCCACGAAATGGGCGACGGCCAACACGAAATCGCACTCTTACCTTGAATTCGACCCGAAGGTTGTCGCCGCTGCTGGTGTGCCGCCCCAGCGTCAGCCGCTTGACGGTGGCGTTGCCGCTGGAGCGATCCAGGAGGCTCTTGGCGCCGCTGACGACATGAAGGCTATCATCGGCCTCTATGATGCGTCCCTCGGCGCCCGATCGAACGAGACGAGCGGCAAGGCAATCATAGCTCGCCAACGGGAAGGGGACGTTTCCACCTTCCACTTCATCGACAATCTTGCCCGCGCGATCCGCCACACCGGATGCGTCGTGATTGACCTGATTCCGAAGGTTTACAACACGGAACGCGTCGTGCGGGTCATGGGCGAGGACGGAACGCCAGAAACCAAGCAGATCAACAAGGCCTTCCCGAAGATGGACGAGAACGGCCAGCCCGTCATGCAGGACAAGGTCGACGAGTTCGGCCAGCCGATGACGGACGAGAACGGCAAGAAGATCCAGACCGCTGTCATGGCGATGCACGACCTGACCGTCGGCAAGTACGACCTGACTGTCTCGACCGGCCCGAGCTTCACCACGCGTCGCGAAGAGGCAGCTTTCCAAATGACGGAAATGGTCCGCGCTTTCCCGCAGGGCGCACCGGCTATCGCTCCGGAGCTTGCCAAGAACCTTGATTGGCCTGGTGCGCAGGAAATTGCCGAGAGGTTTGATGCCATGTTCCCGTTGCCGGGCAAGGATCAAGTCCCGCCGCAGGTTCAGCAGCAGATGCAGCAGGGCATGGAGCTTATTCAGGAGCTTCAGCGCAAGGTGCAGCAGCTCGAAGACGACAAATCCATCGACCAGTTCAATGCCGAGACGGATCGGATGAAGGTCGAAGGCGACCAGCGCCTCAAAGAGCAGGCGCAGCGGATCGACGCCGCAAAAGCCCTCGATGCCGGCGCCCGAAACGATCGGCAGTTCGATCGTCAACAACAGTATCCCGCGCGCCAAGGGTAAGCGGCGCAATCCCACCAACCTTGAAAGGAGTGGACCTTCATGAACGAAGGAACGATGGCTAATGCCAGCGAACTGGAGACCCCAGCAATCGAGCAGCAGGCGCCGGAGGTAGAGGACGACGGCTTTTCGAGCCCCGACCTTGAGGCCGACGTGATTGAAGGAGACGACGAAGAGCAGGCGGCGCTAGCCGAACTTTTCGACATCGAGCTTGACGGCGAGACCCTGAAAGTCCCCGCCAAGTTCAAGGACGCGTTCCTGCGCAATGCGGACTATACGCAGAAGTCGCAGCTGAACGCAGACGAGAAGAGGCAGATCGCCGAAGAGCGGAAGCAGCTCGAAGTCAGGTCGAAGGCGACCGATGACGAACTTCAGGCCCGCGGCATCCTCTTCCAGATCAACGGGCAGCTTCAGCAGTACCAGGACATTGACTGGCAACGCTTCAACCGGGAAGACCCTGTCGAGGCGCAGGCGCAGTACATGCGTTTCCAGCAGTTGCGGGAGGCGCAGGCCGATATCTCTGGCAAGTTGAGCGAGGCGGAGAAGACCCGCCAAGCGGAAGCGGCTGCCGACTTCAACAGCCGGATCGATCAGACCCGGCAGTTCGCACAGGAAAAAATCAAGGGCTGGACGCCGCAGCTTGATCGCGAGATCGAAACATTTGCCATGTCGGATCTCGGGCTGACGCCTGAGGAAATCCAGAGGCAAATCAACCCGCGTTTCTACCGGGGCCTGTATCTCGCATTCGTCGGCGCGAAAGCCCTCGCAAAGCAGGCCGCTCCAAGACCGGCTCAGACCAGCGTGCAGCCACTGACGACCGTAGCCGCCAAAAGCGGCGCGTCAGCAAGGAAGTCGCTCGGGGAAATGAGCATGGAAGAGTACGCCGCTCACCGGAACCGGCAGGAGGCTGCGCAGCGCGCGCGAGCCCAACGCTAATCGCATCCCAGCGGAATAGACCGCCAGAAGGATCATTTTCATGGCAAATACCACGCTCACCGCGGATATCATCGCCAAAGAGGCGGTGCGCATCCTCGACAACGAACTCGTCATGGCCAAGAAGGTATTTCGCGGCTACGAGGAAGAGTTCTCGAAAAATATCAACGGCTACAAGGTCGGCGACACGATTTCCATTCGCCGCCCGACTGACTTCACCGTCCGCGATGGCCCGGTCATGGCCGTTCAGGACGTCGTCGAAGGCAAGACCACGATCAAGATCGACACTCGCAAGGGCATCGACTTCAAGTTCTCGTCCCAGGACCTGACTCTGAAGATCGATGAGCTTTCCGAGCGCGTCATCAAGCCGGCGATGGTCCAGCTTGCCAACAAGGTCGATGTCGATCTTCACGGCCTCTATACCGGCGTTTCCAACTGGGTCGGCACGCCGGGGCAGCTCATCAACTCGTTCGCGGACTTCGCCAAGGGCCCGGAACGTCTCGATGAAGGCGCCGTGCCGCAGGATGGTCGCACGGGCGTTCTGTGCCCGGCCGATCATTGGGCGCTCGTCGGCTCCCAGACGAACCTGTACAACGACACGATCAACAAGCCGGCCTATCGCGAAGGCCAGACCGGCATGGTGGGCGGCATCGATCTGTACATGACGCAGAACGTGGCAACCCACATCACAGGTTCCCGCACAGGTTCCACGCTGATTGACCTGTCCATTACGGCCAGCACGATCAGCTATGCGGACGTCAAGGACACCAACCAGCAGACGATCCACATCGACGCCCTTGGAGGCGCGACCCAGACCGTCAAGGCCGGCGACGTGTTCACGATCGATGGCGTTTATGCGGTCAACCCCGTGACCAAGGCGCCGTTGTCCTACCTGAAGATGTTCACCGTGGTTCAGGATGCAACGGCGGTTGGCTCGGAAACCGATCTGGTTATCACCCCGGCGATGATCTGGACCGGCGCGTTCAAGACCGTGGATGTTCAGGGCGTCACCGACCTGAACAACCAGCCCGTCACGTTCATCGGCACGGCCTCGACCGGCTACCGCCAGAACATGATCTTCCACAAGAACGCCTTCGCGCTCGTCTCCGTTCCGCTGGAGCGCCCCCCGGGCGCTGTCGATGTCAGCCGCCAGACCTACAAGGGCACGAGTGTCCGCGTCATCCCGGTCTACGACGGAACCAACGACGAAAGCGCATGGCGTCTCGACATTCTGTACGGAAAGAAGGTCATCGACGAGCGCCTCGCCACCCGTATCTCGGGCACTCCCTAAGGCTTGGGCCTTCGGGCCCGGCCACCTTCCCCCATCAAGACCAGAGGTATTGGAAAATGGCTGCAAAACAGCTTTCCGACAAGAATTCCGATGGCGTCTGCCTCGGCCAGACCGGCGACAAGGTCGGGTTCTTCGGTGCAACCCCGTCCGTCAAGGATACCGGCTTCACGGCTCCCGCGGCCACGGCGGCTACCAACTCGACGCCGTACGGCTTCAGCCAGACCCAGGCTGACGCCATCGTCGCTTGGATCCGCGCTGCGGACGCTGCCCTGAAGGCAAAAGGCCTCATCGGCGCATAAGGGTGGGGGCTTCGGCCCCCATCCCTCTATCTGGAGGGATGAATGGCGATTTCGACCTATACCGAGCTTCAGACGGCGGTGCAGGACTTCATGGACCGGAATGACATCACGGGGAACGTCCCGCTGTTCATTTCGCTCGCTGAGGCCCGCCTGAACCGTCTCCTGCCGATGGTGGAAACAGACGCCATCCTGACGGGCGTCGCTGGCTCTCGCGAGATCGATGTTTCATCCCTGAAAATCGTCGCGCCGATCGTCCTGAAGCTGATCGACTTCGACCGAGAGTACGATTTCACGCCGAGGCCGGCCGGCGCCTTCAACAATGTTGATACGACCGGATATCCGCGCTTCTGGGCGCTCGACGACACCAAGATCAAGATGGACCGCCTGCTCGACCAGCCATATCGGTTCCGGTTCCGGTATCAGGGGCGCTTCGGTCTCAGCGATACCGTCCCGGCGAATAAGCTCCTGCTGGACCATCCCGACGTCTATCTGGCCGCAACGCTCGTCTGGGGCGGCGCATTCGTCCGTGACCCGCAATTGGCCGCGCCATACCAGTCGCTGGTCAACGAGTTCATCGAAGAGACCAAGCTGCAGCTCAACCGGGCCAAGCAGGCCGTTCTGACGGTCGATTCTATGTTCACGTCTACCGGCCGCGGTCGTTGCCTCGAAGGCAATTACGGCTCGATTGGCCCCGGTCCTCTCCCCGATGGCTATGACTACGTCATCGACGACACAGAATTCGTGGTGGGCTGATCATGATCAAATTCATAGACTCGCTCATCGCCTGGCTGACCAATCCGGGGGCGAAGGCGGCCGAGCTTGCCGCGGCTATTCGTTCGGCCGGCAGCCTCTGGAGCAGCACGGAAACCCAGTCCAAGCTGGACGAGAAGATCACCTCCATCCAGGCTGGTGAGAATGTCACGATCAACTGGCTTGACCCGCTTTCGCCGATCATCAATGCGCAGGGCACTGGCTTTGGCGACATGGCTGCCAGCATGTATGACCCGACGAGCGTCCAGGCGGATGCTTTTGACCGTGCGAACCATCATGGGAACATCCCGGCCGGCAACGTCACCGGTCTCGCTACTGTTGCGACGTCGGGAAGCTACAACGATCTGTCTGACACTCCTCCGGCCGGGGGCACGGTCTCCAGCGTAGCGCTCACTGTCCCAACCGGCCTTTCAGTGGCTGGCTCGCCCATCACGACGACCGGGACCTTTGCCGTAACCTATGCTGCGGGATATCAGGGCTATACGAGTGCGGAGGCAACGAAGCTATCCGGCATCGAGGCGTCTGCCGATGTAACGGACGCCGGCAATGTAGGGTCGTCCATCCACGGCGCCACGGAAAAGACGACACCGGTCGATGCGGACGAAATTGGCCTGATTGACAGCGCCGCCTCGAACGTCCTCAAGCGGGTAACGTGGGCGAACGTCAAGGCCACGCTCAAGGCCTACTTCGATACGCTCTATGGGGCGCTGGCAACTGCTAACCTCTGGACGAAGCCCCAGCGGGGTTCCTCCACCACGCTCACCAGCGGCACGACGATCACGCAGGACCTTGCGGACGGCAACAACTGGGACCTGACGCTCGGCCACAACGCCACTCTGGCCAACCCAACGAACCAATCCAGCTATGTGAAGCTCACCGGGGGCATTGATTGCGTCCAGGATGGCACGGGCGGCCGGACGCTGGCTTTCGGCTCGAATTGGTATCCGATCGGTGCGGCAACGGCTCCAGCGGCCCCGACTGGGGCGAACGCCAAGTTTCGCATTGATTTCAAGGTCGTTTCGTCAACCCGCATTGACTTCAGCTTGCGGGGCGTCGGCGTATGAGCGTGCTGTTCAACAGCATGCTGCTTGGGGGCGCCGATGCCGTCGCGCCCCCTGTGTTCGTCTCGGCCACCGCTGCATCCGTTTCCAGCTCCACCAATGTCACTGTCAACAAGCCGGCCGGTGCGCAAGTTGGTGATCTGTTTACTTGCATTATCTGGGGCGATAGCAACTTCATCACCGCCACGGGCGCGCTAGCCGACTGGACTGTTGTGGGTTCGGCGTTCAGCGGAAACCTGCGCATTGCAATTCTCACCCACACAGTCGATGGCACTGAAGGCTCAACATTCAACTTCAGCCTGGCGAACTCCGGCGTAAAGAATGCTACGATTATCTGCACGCGCGGCGGGACCGGTGCGATAGACGTCATAGGCACAAAAACCGAAGCGTCTTCAACGACGGCAACAGCAGCCTCGATTAATGCGACTAAGTCTGGTCTGCTGCTGTCCTCATTCGCAATTGCGGCTAACAACAGGACTGTATCTTCTCCTCCGGCAGGCCTGACGCAAAGATCGCTCCTCTCGACGAGCTATTCATCCGCCGTCTACGAACTCTCCATCTCGCCTGCTGGTGCGACTAGTGCCGCATCACTTACGTGGTCCAGCAGTGCGACCACCTCTGCGGGCATCCAGATACAACTCTGTTGAGGCAATCATGACGCTCTATCGGGAAAACCCTCCCGGTGCCTTTGCACCGTGGAGAGGAGAACGCATTGCCGGTGTCCTGTATCCCATGAACATCGCAACGCTGTGGCCGGCCGAGGAACTGGCGACGCTGAAGCTGTATCAGCCCGTCGAAGCCGATCCCGTACCGGAAGGCAAGCTCATTGCTTCTACCAGCGTCAAGCGGGTGGATGGGGTCGTCAAGTACGTGCATGCGCTGGAGGACGTGCCGGTCATCATTCCGCAGTCCATTTCCATGCGGCAGGCCCGCCTCGCTCTTCTCCAGGCAGGGCTGCTATCCAGCGTCGAGGCCGCGATTGACGCGATTGCCGAGCCCGAGCGCACTGCCGCCCGCATCGAGTGGGAATACGCCACCGAAATGAAGCGCGATCACACGCTCATAGAGACGCTGGCTGTCGGCCTCAGCTTGACGCCCGAGCAGATCGACCAGCTTTTCCAGACGGCGGTCGCGCTTTGAAAATCCCGCTTTCCCCCTTCGAACCAGACAAGGCGTCGTACAACGTCGCTGCCGCCGATGCGGTGGTGAACGCGCTCCCTGTCGTGGACGGATGGGGGCCGATGCCTTCGCTGAACGAGACAATCCCGGTTGACCCTGATTTCGGGGAAGGGTCTGTCGAGACGCTGGAGGGGTGCACGGGCGTATTCCATGCCCGCACAGCGGCGGGGACGGTCGCCACCTTCGCCGGGACGGCAACGAAGCTGTACCGCTTCAACGAGACCACCCTGATTTGGGACGACGTTTCCCGAACCTCGTCAGACTACTCTTCGTCCTTCCGGTGGGTGTTCCTGCAGTTCGGTGACCGCGTGCTTGCCACGAATGGCACTGACCCTATCCAGAAATTCGATATCTCGTCGGACGCCGTGTTCGCGAACCTTGCGGGGTCGCCGCCCGTCTGCCGTAGCCTTATCGCCGTTGGTGACTTCGTCGTCGCTCTCGGTATCGACAGCGCTCCTGACCTTGTCCGGTGGAGCGGCATCAACAACACCGAGCAGTGGGCCGAAGGTGAGGACGGGGCAGGGTCGCAGCGCATGCCGGCCGGCGCCGACGTCATGGCCGGTATCTCGGTCACGGGCGGCGCGGTCATCCTTATGCGGGCGGCCATCCGGTCCATGCGGTTTGCACTCGAAAGCAGCTGGATCTTCGCCTTCTCGGATATCACCTCGGAAAGGGGGCTCGCAGCGCCTTATGCCGGCGCGCAGATCGGTCAGGACGATTTCGTCTATTACAGCCCGTCCGGCTTCTATCGAGTCAACAACCCCATCGGCGCTGAGCGGCTGAATAAGTGGTTCTCCGAGACGATCGACACTGATTTTCTGGAGGACATGGAGGCATCTGTCGATCCGTACCGTCAAGTGGTCTGGTGGCGCTTTCGGGCGAGGGACGCCAAGAGCTATCTTCTCGGCTACAACTGGACGCTGGACCGTTGGTGCTTCTCCGATCTGGAATTCCAGGCCCTCGCCGCGGTCGTCACCCCGTCCGTCACCATCGACGGCATGGACAAGTACTTCGACACAATCGATGAGATTGACGTCCCCTTCGACAGCCGGTTCTGGCAATCGGGTCAACCGACATTTGGCGGGATCTCCATCAATGGCCGCTTGGCCTTCATGTCGGGCGATAACTTGGCCTGCGACCTCTACACCTCGGAATTCGCCCCGGCCGACCCCGACAGGTTCTTCATCAATGGCGCGCGCCTCGATAGCGATGCGGCAGACTATACGATGACGCTGGGCACTTCGGACTATAAGGGGCAGCCCATTTCATGGCGAAATCCGGTCACGCCATCCGCCCGCACCCGCTTCTGTGGCATTCGAGGTGACGGGCGAATGCTCAAGCTGAAGGTGAACATGCCTGCAGGGGCCGTCTGGAAGACGGCTACCACCATCGAGTTGATGGGTGAAAGGGCCGCATTCTCATGACGGTCTATTCCAAGACGGATGGCAAGCGCGAGACCGCAATCACAAGCCTGTCAGATACGAACGAAGTCGATCTCATCGTATCGAGTGAGAACCAGGCGTCCACGCTAGAGAGCATCACGTTCTGCAACACCTCGTCCGGCTCGCTGAACGTTGATCTGATCTACGACAAGGGCGGCTCGACCGTTTATGTCTGCAATCAGGAACCTGTAGCGTCCCATGCACGGCTGCATATCACAGACCACAACCTAACAATCGATGCCGGTTCCGTCCTCCGAGTGAAGTCGAGTGGCGCCGGTATCGATGTTTCGGCGGTGCACGTCCGCACCCATGCAGGCATCAAGGGCTGATGTTCGTCGCCTTTGCCTCACCTCATGAGGTGGACGACATCTGGCCTGCCTTTGAAAGAAGAATTCAGAGGGCGTGCGAGCGGTATCGCTGCGACCTGACAGCGTCAATTCTCCGGCAAATGTGCCTTTCCGGTGAGGCCTATCTGATGGTGGCGCACGACGGAACCCGGCCGCTGATGGCCTCCGTTTGGAAATTCTACAACTGGCCTTCTGGCGTCGTCTTCCGCTGCCTCTGCCTCGCGGGTGAGCAGGTAGCGGCATGGCGCGAGCCCTTTCGGTCATTCGTCCACGACGCGGCCCGAAAAGGCGGGGCCTCAGTCATCACTGCCAGCGGACGGAAGGGGTGGGGGGCCATGTTCCCCGAGTCCCGAGAAGTCAGCCGAACATACGAGGTAGATGTCTATGCCCAGCGGCGGTAGCTCTCAGACCCAAACGACCAGCAATGAACCGTGGAAGCCGACACAGGACCTCCTGAAAACCGGGCTTGCGGACGCGCTGAACCTCTACAAAAACGGCGTCGGCTCGGACATCTACACCGGCTCTACCGTCATTCCGTACTCGCTCCAGACCATGAAGGGTATGGGCGGGCTGGAAGCGCTGGCGAACGGTAACACGGGCCGCGGCCTGACGCGCCAGATGGGCAACATCATCGGCAATGGTGGCTTCAATTCGTACCAGAAGGACGCGCTGGGTGGCCTTACGATGGCGGCCAACAATGCCGAGAACCGCTATATGCGCATGCTCGGCAATGGCGGCTTCAATGAGAGCCAGCGGCAGGCGCTTGGGTCCGTTCGGAAGAATTTCGACGCGAACCAGGGGATTTTTCAGAACCTTCTGAACTCTGGCGGCATGACGGACGATCAGCGTCTTGCCATGGACAATTACCGTACAACGGCGACGTCAAAATTCGATCCGAACGCCGATCCCAACTTCCAGCGGGTTCTGTCCGGCGCGCTCGATGCGGCCGGCGACAGCGTGAACCTCAGCGCCGCCGCGGCCGGTCGGTACGGTTCCGGTGCACACCAGGGCGTCATGGGCAAGACAACGGGCAATCTTGCCGCAAACATGCTGTCCGACGAATACAAGTATCAGATGGGTCGAAAGGACGCCGCAAACAACGCGCTCTTCCAGGGCGGCCAGCAGGGCGTCAACAACATGACGGGCGCCTACGGCACGATGCAGGGCGCGGCCAACAACCTCCTGAACATGGGCCAAGTCGGTATCGACAACATCGATCGCCAGTATGGCAATCTGCTGAATTCTCAGGGCGAACTGTTCAATGCCGGGCAGCAGGGCCTGAGCAACATGCAGAACGCCTACAATATCGCGCAGATGCCGTATCAGACGCTGATGCAGGTCGGCGGCATGAACGAGGATCTGGCCACCCGCATTAAGAACGACGAACTGCGCATTTTCGATGCGAAGAACAACAGCCCATGGGATCAGATCGGACGGCTTCTGAACGTCGGCAACCTTGGTGGCCAGTTCTCGACATCCAAGACCACGGCCAGCGGTGGCGGGCAGAACCCGTTCCTAACCGGTATCGGTGGATTGGGGCTCTTGGGCAGCCTGTTCGGAGGCGGCACTGGCGGCACAGCCGCGCCGCGCCTTTAAGGAGACGACCATGCCAGGAAAACGCCCAAACGAAACCTTTGGCCGCCCGATCAAGGAGCAGAGCAGCCTTTCCATGCCGGCCGGCTTCCCCGGCCAGCTTGGACTGCTCGCCAAGCAGATGAACAACGGCTTCGGTGGCGGCTTGCTCGCTCAACGCCAGTACCTGAACCAGATTTATGACCCGGTACAGGTCTCATCCCTGCCGCAGAACCTCACGCCGGGCGGCTCGACGGACACGACGGCGACGACGACCGGCAGCACGGGCGATAGCGGGGACGGCTTCACACTGGACCCGCGGATGAAGCGTTGGGAAAGCATCTTTTACAACATGCCTGACGGCCCCGCTCGGCTTCGTGCCATGCAAGAGGGGTTCCAGCGCGCCGGATACCTCTGAGGAACGATGACGATGGCTAACGGCTTTCTTGGCAATTTCAACCCCGATGCACTGTTGGCGATCAGCACTGGCCTGCTTTCCGGGCGCAACCCCCAGGAGCAGCTTTCCGGGGCGGCTCTTGGCTTTGCCCAGCAGCGAAAAGATGCTCGCCAGAAAAACGCCACCATGGATTGGCTGCAGAAGAACAGCCCCGACCTGTTGCCAATGCTAGAGGCGGGGATGTCGCCGGCCGATCTCCTGACGCTGTCGTATAAGCAGAAGCGCGAGGCTGAGCAGGAACGCCTGAAGGCGCAGGCGCCAAATCGCAAGTTTCAGACGCTGGACAATGGAGAATACGGCTACTTCGACGAGAATGCTGGGTCTTGGACGCCGCTCGGCACGGCGAAAAAGCCCGACGACACGAAGCCAGACCCCTACGAGACACGCCGCGCTGCTGCCGAGGCGAACGGTCTGACGCCCGACAACCCGGCATATCAGTCGTTTATCCTGACAGGGAAAATGCCGCGCGAAGACCAGTCACCACTGACCGCCACGGACAAGAAGGCGATCCTTGAGGCCGACGATATGGTTGCAGCGAACCAAGCTGCAATCACCGCCCTTGATCAGGCTCTTGCCATCAATGATCAGGCGAACCAAGGCTTCGGTGCCAGCGCGCGCGGTGTCGTCGGGAATGCCCTGCCTGACTGGATGGTGCCGGACTCGGTATCATCGAAAGAGAGCGCCGCCGCGACGGCCGACTATGACAATCTTGTCGTCGGGCAGGCGCTTCAAAGCCTGAAATCGATCTTCGGTGCGGCCCCGACCGAAGGTGAGCGGAAAATCCTCCTCGATATGCAGGGGTCGTCCAGCCTGCCGATTAATGTTCGCCGTGGCATTCTGGAGCGAGCGAAAGCCTTGGCCGAACGTCGTCTGGAGTTCAACCGTCAACGCGCGGAAGGGCTTCGCGGAGGCTCATTCTATCAGCCGGGCGCCGGCTCACCCCAGCAAGGGGGCAACCGAACCTCTTCCGGCGTTCAATGGAGCGTTGAACCGTAATGGCGACACTCAATATCAACGGCAAGCGCGTGAAGGTTGACGACAGCTTCCTCAGCCTGACACCCGAACAGCAGAATGCCACGGTTGACGAGATCGCCTCTCAGCTTGGCCCTGCACAGGAGAGCCAGCAGTCGCAGGACATGCGGCAGGAGCTTTCCGGCATGTCGAACAAGCTGGGGGATGCTCAGATAGAGAGCCTTCCGCAGGCTCGATATGACGCGCTGTCTCCCGGTGGCAAGGCCATGGCGGTAGCGCGCGGCGCCGGCAGGATGGCCGATGATTTCGTGCGCGGCACGGCCGACATGCTGACGTTCGGCCTCGCGGACGAGTTCGCAGCGAAGGCTGGAGACCTGACGGGCATCGGTGGCGAGGCCGGGAACTACGAGCAGAACCTTGCCGATCAGCGCCAACGCGATAGCGAGGGCGGGGCATCCCGATTTGCCGGGCAACTGGCGGGCGCCGTGATGATGCCGGGCGCTGCGGCGAAAACAACTGTTGGGGCGATCGGGCAGGGCGCACTGATGGGTGGCGCCTATGGTTTTGGCTCGGGTGAGGGTGGCTTCGAAAGCCGCCTCGGCAGTTCAGCCCTTGGCGCCGGAACGGGCGGCATCGCAGGCGGAGTAGTCCGCGGCGCTGCCAATGCTATAGAACGCCGTATGGCCGGCAAGACTATCCCGACCATTGAGGAGTTGGGCCTATATGCCAGCAAGGCCTACAAAGCGGCCGAGGACGCGGGTGTTATCATCAAGCCGGGCAGCACTCAGCGACTCACCGAATCCATCAAGAAGCAGCTTGCGGAGGATGGTTTCGACACGGCGCTTCACCCTGGCGTGATGGCCGTTCTGAACCGATTGGACGGACTTGAGGGCCAGAATACCACGCTAAAGGGAATGGATATCATCCGGCGAGTAGCCGGGAACGCGGCTGGAGATGTCACCCGGCCCGATCAGCAACGGCTCGTATCAAAAATGATCAACAAGATTGACGATTTTATCGGCGATCTGAAGCCGGACGATGTTCTTGCCGGAAATTCGAAAGAGGCCGCAAATCAGATGCTCCGGGCTCGCAGCCTTTGGACTCGCATGAAAAAGGCGGAAAAGATCGATACGGCGATACTCAAGGCCACGCGCCGGGCTGACTCCACAGGTTCTGGCGGAAATGCTGATAACGCGATGCGCCAAAACGTTCGGGCGATCCTCGATAATCCGCGCCTTGCCCGCGGCATGTCGGCGGCTGAAAAAAAGGCGGCGGAGCGGGTGATCAAGGGTACGATCCCACAGAACGCCTTGCGCCTAGCCGGGAAGCTTGCTCCTACCGGCGTCGTCAGCGGGACACTTTCCAGTGCGGCCGGGTACGGTCTCGCCGGCCCGGTCGGTATAGGGCTTCCCGTTCTTGGGGCTGGAGCTAAGGCACTTGCTGACCACATGACCGTTCGGAACGTGGAAAAGCTGTCTCAGCTTATTCGCTCTGGCGGTTTGACGGCTCGACAGGTAGCCGAATTCATCCAGCAGGGCGTAATCCCGGCTCCGGCCGGCTTCAAGGCAATCGAGGCGGCAGCACAGGCTGGGCAGATGCCCATGTCTAGGATTGGCGCAGAGGTGGCGACGGGACGCTAGGTCCCGCCAAATGCGATGTACAGGGCTCCTGTGCAGAAGAACAGAGTCATGCACACGACGCCAAGATATAGGCCGAAAGACTCCTTCGCCTCTTCGCGCCGGCTGATGTTCACGCATCCCCAAACAAAGGCCACGGTTAGGAGGTTGGCCGCAAGAACGGCAGCGAAGATTTGCCAGAAGGTGGTTTGGTCCATAGGCTGAAGATATGCGAGGTGTCAGAGTATCACAAGTACATCCCTGGCCATGTGTTGTCGTGCATAGCCAGGCCGTTGCAGTGGTAATTGTCAGCAAATTGACCCGTCGCCCGCGACCGGCAAGCCCACATGAGCCCGAAGGCGTTCGGGTGTTGGAACTGGTCCCAAGCGTAGCCATACCCCGAGCTGCCGCCGCCGCAATTGTTATTGGAGCAGACGGCCACAGCCGCACCGATAACCGCTACAGCGGCTAGAGCCGCCGCGGCGTTGTTTTGGTCCTGAACCATCTTGTCGCATGTCGCCGGGTGGATGCCGCGACGATTGAGTTCAGTATGGATCTGATAGCGAAGGTTTTGGTCGTTCGTTTGCACATAGGAGCGGCAGAGGGCCGATTTCGGCACCTTGTGTGGCTCTTTGGCCATCTGCGATGTTGATGTCGTGCAAGCGGCCAACGAAAATGAAAGCACGGCGCAGATAGAGCCGCGTGACAGAGATTTGCGCATTGTAGTTTCCCCTCAAGCAGGAAAACAAAAGCACGAGATCAATCTGGAGTCGAGTCAGGGCTTGGGCGGAAGGTAGGACTTTTCGAGCGTGTCGAGGGCCTGGGCCTCGATAGACCGGTTCATTCGGGTGGCGGCTCGGGCAACCTTGTCTGCCAGGTCGTCGGGCATGTAAATCGGGTAGCCGTTATTCGGGCCTACGCCCGCCGCAACGTCAATATCCATGGACTCACGCAGGCGCAGAATAATTTCCGCGTTTAGGGACCGGCCGTTGTTTGCGGCCAAAACCTTCAGCTCCTCACGCATCCCGTCGGGAAACCGAACTACGAATTGATCAGAACCGCGGCCAGTCGGGTGTTTTGCCATTGCTGCCTCCACAGGTCGTAATCGCACTGTGCTATTTAGCGCTTGCCGTCAATGATGCGACCGTGATATCGATATTACCGTCGCATCATGAAAGGAGACGAAGTGGCCTATGCAAGTGAAGAACTGCCAAGGCTGATCGTGCGGATGCCCGCAGATCTAAAGCTATGGCTGGAAAAGAAATCACGGCGCGAATGCACATCGCAAAATGCGCTGATAATCCAGGCTCTTAGGCGAGCCCAGGAAGTGACGGCGGGGAAATAGCTAGCGCGCTGGCCCCGCCGTCCAATCAAGACCCGCTCGGCAAAAGCGGGACTCCCAATCATCCGAGGTTAAAAAGGAACCGCAGATGACCCTACCCATTATCATTGCAGGAACAGAAATTCACAAGATCGAATATCGCGGGCAGCAGGTCGTGACGTTCGCCCTGATTGACAAGGTGCATGGCCGCCCCAAAGACACCGCGAAGCGCAGCTTCGATGAAAACCGGGAACGCTTTGTCGCCGGGGAAGACTTTGTGGAATTAGGTCGGGACGAAATCCGTACCAACCTCCCAGAAGGCGTTTTCTCAAAATATGCCCCAAAGGCACATTTGATCACCAAGCGCGGCTACCTGAAGATTGCCAAGACACTCGGAGACGACAAGGCATGGGAGGTCTTCGACGAGATGATCGAGCGTTACTTTGCCGTCGAGCAGGTGTCGCGGCAGAATTTCGCTATTCCGCAGACCTTCGCAGACGCTCTTCGTCTTGCGGCAGAGCAGGCGGACATTATCATCCAGAAAGACGCGATAATTCAGGACCTGGCGCCGAAGACCGCATTTTACGATGCATTTATGAACGCGGACGGCCTTTTCGGGCTTCAGAACGCCGGCCGGGCGCTTAACCTTCGCCCCAATCTATTCGTCCGCTGGCTGAAGGGCTCCTACCTTTTCTACCAGGGCGGCGATTTGGTGCCCTACGTTCAGTACCGACAGTCTGGGATTTTTGAGGTGAAGTCGGAGAAGGGCAACGACGAAAAGACGCACCTCCAGACTTACCTTACCCCGAAGGGACTGTCCTACTTCGCGGATCGGGTCCCTGAGAATATCAAAGTTGGGAGGGCTGCGTGATGGGAGATATCATCCAATTCCCCGATGTAGGGAACGTCAAGCGCACCTCAATTCAGGTTTCCTTTTATGCGCAGGATGACGGATCGTGCCTTTTCTGCGTCGAAATGCTCTTGCCAGACGGTACGTGGGACCGCATGGGGTATTATCGCGACCTCGGTGAAGCTTGGAAGCTCGCCGGTAAGCTCTCTTCCGACAATGGTTGGGATTTTCTGCCTGAAAGCCGGTGGCCTGGGCACTCGCATCTCCTAGCGGTAGGAGGCGCATAATGGACCGCCGCACCTTCCTCGGAGGTCTCGCAGCCGCCTCCGTTCCGGTCACCGTCGTCGCTTCGACCATGCCGCCGGACGAACTCGTTCTGTATCACGCCATGGCGCTGCGCGATGCTATGGCTGCGATGCACCCGAAAGAGATCGGATGGCGTGTTCAGATTGATCACGAGCATCAGTTCGTAACCGTCGCACGTAAATCAAGGCGAGCGCAGGCCTAACAAGAAATATCACATCAGCAATCAAGGCCCTCCATCGCGAGGGCCTTAGTTCGTCAAGGGGCAGATGATCCAAGTCTGCTCGCCGCTGTCCCAGCAGTAGCCCTTATCGGTCAGATCTTTCCCGATAACGTCGCGCTCAGCACAGACCTTTACGATTTCGTCTTCGCTTAGCTCGCGTCCATCGACCGTCTGCCCCTCGCGGCAGTCACCGCGCACATCCGCATAGCGAGAGATCATGGTGGCGTCGTCGGCTAAGGCCGGCGCCGCGATCAGAAGCACAATAAGCGCCAATCTCAACATTGAGGCATCCCATGGATTTCGTCGAAGTTCTCGGCGGCGGCCCCGGCTACACGACCGTTCGCGGCGCAGATGGCAACGTATACACCGTTCGAGGGACGTTTAGCTATCGCCAGAACAACCCTGGGAATATCAGGCCCGGCGCTTTTTCGCGCCGGCATGGTGCGATCGGATCATCCGGGGGATTCGCCGTATTCCCGTCTTATGACGTAGGCCGTGCCGCGAAAGAGGCTCTGCTGTTCAGCTCGGAAAGCTACGCAGGCAGGACGCTTCGGCAAGCCATAAACAAATACGCCCCTCCCGAGGACAATAACAATACCTCCGCCTATGTCGGCGCCGTCGCCCGCGCCGTAGGTATCGACCCCGATACGGAACTGTCGTCTCTCTCTCCTGAGCAGCGCACGACGATGCTCGACGCCATGGAGCGCGTGGAGGGCTTCCGCCCCGGCCGGGCGACGGATGAATTCGGCAACCCGGTCGATCTCGCGTCAATGCCGAACCCGAACATCCCAACCCCGGAAATTCGCCCCGAGACATGGACCTCGGCAGTACCTGGCGCTGTAGAGCGCGGCCTCCTCGACGTCCCGCAGGATCTTCAGACGCCGGCCGTAACCCCGACCGAGGCATATGGCCTCCTGTCGAGCAGCATGGGCCAGACGCCAAGCCTCAACCTGTCTGGCGCTGGTATGCAGTCAATTGCCGCTGACCGCATGGCTGGTGGAGCGGTTGCGAACGGTCTTGATGGTCTCCGCAGCGGCCTCCTTGCCTCGGGTAGTATGCCGAGCCGTGAAGCGCAGCTCGCAGAAATGCAGACGCAGGCCAACCTGCAGAACGAAGTGAACATGGCGCGGGGCCGTGTATCGCAGGACCAACCCTATCAGGCCTACCAGCCTGAGCGGCAGACTACCAACGGCGCCGTCTCCGCAATTGATGCCGTATCACCCACGACCCAGCAGACAACGCCCAGCTTTGCGGACGCATACCGCCAGATGGGCCATTCCATGGAGCAGGGGGGTATCCTTGGACTGTCGGGCCTCAAGACGCGAGACCCGAACGACATCCTTGGCGTCGGCAGACTGAGTCCCAATCCTCTTGCGAACCCTGTCGACAATCTACCGGCCTATGAACCTCAGACGGCAGAAGTCGGGGCGATTGAAGGACCTGTCAGCACCGGATCGATCCAGACGCCGGAAGCCGTCGTCGAGCAGGATGCGGCCACAACGACCACGCCTGAAGCCACGCAACAGCAGCCTTCACGCCTCGGCCGGTTTGCCAAGAATGCCGGCGCCTCTCTTCTGGGCGGTATTGCCGGGTCAGCAGTTGGTGGCCCGATTGGCGGGATGGTCGGTTCCCTTCTGGCCCGCGAGGCTCTTGGCGCGAACAACCCGCAGGGCGGCATGCTTGGAGGTATCGGCGGTCTTCTTGGCGACCGAAGCGGGCAAGGGGCATGGGCCGGCGTCGGAACCCTGAACGACCTCGGCCGCGGGGCGCAGGCAGCATACGGCGCATGGGGCGGCCCAAAGGGCACGTCCGGCGTGGCAACGGATGGCTCCCGCATCACGAGCCTTGGAAACGGTCTCGTCTCCCGCATCGATAAATTCGGGCGAGAAACACTCTTCCGCGACGGCCAGACGGTCGGCGGCGGGGGCGGGTGGGGAAATGGCGGCCTTCTGGGTGGCCTCTTCGGCGGAAACACGGGCGACGGCAGCCGCTCGCAGGCAGATCGCGCACGCGACAGCGTAGGACTATATTGATGGCGAAAAACTCAATCCTCGACTATTCGACGACCCCTTCCGAAAATCAGGACGTCAACGGCGTGTCCATTCTGGGCACCGCAAAGCCGTCCAATCTCGACGACGCGATGCGGGCGGAGATGTCCCATATCGCCCAGGGCCTCGTGACGCGGCGCGTTGCGAAGGACACGGCGTATACGGTCGTCAAGGCCGACCACAACCAGCTCATTGCGTTTACGGCGGTGGCAACCTGCACCACGCAATCGGCGGCAACACTCACCAGCGGGTGGGAATGCTACGTCTACGCTCAGGGCGGCGCAGTCACGATCAACCCGAACGGTTCCGAGACGGTGAATGGTGAAGAGTTCATCATCGTCAGCGAAGGGACGCTCGGCGTTCTCCGGGTCTATGACGGGAATTTCCTGTTCTCAGCGTTCGGGGCGGGAACGGGCCAACCAAAGGTCACAATTTACGACACGGCCGGAAACCACACCCACACCTTCGATACTAAATCCACACACTTCAGTATCGAGGG
>NZ_SHMI01000046.1:0-20694 GCF_004284735.1 Shinella sp. JR1-6
GATTACTACGGCGCTGAGGCCGCTGCCTAACCCGCCGCTCGTCCCGAGCCATGGAGTGCTGATGTGAGCGTGGTGCCTGCATTTGTCACGATCATCCCGTTTGCCCTCTGGTTGATCTGGGCTCTTCTCGCCTAACCCCTCCCAAGCAAGGAGCATGACATGACGAATGATCCGAGCTTCCAGCAGCCGGTCAACATCGGCGCTCACAAGCAGGAGCAGATCAAGCGGCAGGCTGAGGCAGCCACACAAGACGACGACGCGGCTAAAGCCACGCCGAAAAAGCCGCGAAAAAGCCGTAAGCCCTAGGGTATTCAGAACAGGACGATAACAATGCCTTTCGAGAAAGGGCGGAGCGGAAACCCAGGAGGGCGGCCGAAGGCCGACGCACGGGTACGCGAACTGGCCCAGTCGCAAACAGAGAACGCAATCGCCACGCTGGTCAGCGTCATGGAGAGCCTGAAGTCCGCACCGGCTGCGCGAGTGGCGGCGGCAACGGCCATCCTTGACCGAGGGTGGGGCAAGCCTCTCCAGGCTATTGCAGGTGACAGCGATAGCGATCCGATAAACCTGCTCCAGCGGATCGAGCACGTCATTGTCGACGCTAAGGATTGAGGTCCCGCGAAAGCTGAAGCCTCTCCTTCAGCCAAAGCGATATAAAGGAGCATACGGCGGCCGAGGGGGCGCCAAGTCGCATTTTTTCGCTGAACAGATCGCGGTTCGTGCAGCCACCAGCCCAATCCGCGCCGTCTGCATCCGTGAGGTGCAGAACTCGATCAAGGACTCTGTCCGGCAGCTCATTGTCGACAAGATCCTGAAGCACGGTCTTGAGGGCATGCTCGAAATCCTTGAAGCGGAAATACGCGGTCGGGTGGGCACGCCGGCCGAAGGATCATTGATCGTCTTCAAGGGCATGCAGTCCTACAACGCGGCCAATATCAAATCGCTCGAAGGCTTTGACATAGCGTGGGTAGAGGAGGCGCAGACCTTTTCGCAAGCGTCTTTGGATATGCTCCGCCCGACGCTGCGCAAGCCCGGCTCTGAATTGTGGTTTAGCTGGAACCCGCGATACAAGACAGACCCGGTTGACCAGTTCTTCCGCCAGCGGCCACCGAAAGACAGCGTGGCCGTCAACATCAACTGGCAGGATAACCCCTGGTTCCGCGACACGCCGCTGCATCAGGACATGCTTGATGACTACGAGGCAGATGCCGACAAGGCCGAGCACGTCTGGGGCGGGGCGTATGGTGCGTCTCAGGGCGCTATCCTTGCCCGGTGGGTCAACGAGGCAGAGCGTGCAGGCCGGATAACCAACGAGGTCGATTATGATCCGAACGGCGCGCCCGTCGAGATCAGTTCCGACCTTGGCTATCGCGACACAAGCTGCTGGTGGTTCTGGCAGCGCCGGCTCGGTGGGTATGTGATCTTCGACTACATGCACGGCACGCAGATGGACGCCGACGATTGGGCGCCGCTGCTCCAGGCTCGATTGAAAGAGCGCGGCGTGAAGCCGGAGATGCTGGGTCGGATATGGCTCCCTCCCGACGCCAAGGCCAAGACATTCGCGACCAAGCATTCCGCGATGGAAAAATTCATCCGGGCCTTCGGCGTGCAGAAGATCGGCCCTAAGCCGGGCTCGAAGAAAGACGACCAGATCAGCGCGGCGCGCACGATCATCAAGAAGGTGAAGATCCACAAGGATAGGTGCGAAGACGGTATCGATGGTCTTCTCGCATGGGAATACGAGTGGAACGAGGAAGACAACATCTTCTCTCGTGAGCCCAAGCACAACTGGGCCTCTCACCGCGGCGACTCCTTCGCATATGGCTGCGAGATCATGGAGGGCCTTGTCGCTCCTCCGCAGCCGGAACGCGGTCGTCACCTTGAGGTCGGGCACGGAAACACGATGAAGTTCGACGACATGTGGGCAACACAGCAAGCGGCAAGCGGGCGGATATGATGCTGTCCCTATACGAAGCCGCCGAATTCTGCCGGGTGCCGGCGAGCGTTCTACATGCTCATGCGTGGGCTAAGGCGATCCCGAGCGATGGGCAATACGCTCATCCATCGTTTAAAGAGGAAGATTTGCGGGCGTGGATGGCCGAACACAGCGGCAATCCCGATGCAGTACCTGTTGAGCCTGTCGGCCATGTGTGCGGCACCAAAGCAATTCGTAAGATGAGGGTGCGATGCCCCTAGCTACCGATCTCGTCATGATGGGCATCCCGACGCAGCAGGCGGAATTGCTCGGATATGGCGATCAGAATCCGCTCGATGGCAATGGCACGACCCAAGGGACGGCCACGCCTATCCCGATGTACACGACCAATGTGGCCATGGGCACGAGCGTTGGCGATACGGCGTTCATCCTTCCTGCCGAGGTGCTGTTTCAGTGGCCGTATTTCCTGCTCAACACGACGGCAGAACCCGCACTGGTATATCCGCCCATTGGCGCGGCGATCGACGACAACGCCGTCAACGCTCCGATCACGGTCATTCAGGACCAGGCTATCCAGGTCGTTCGCATTGAGGACGGCCGGTGGGTGACGTGGCAGACAGGACGCCCGCCGACGCCAGAGGTTACAGCGGCTGACGTGGAGTTCACGCCATATCCGCCCATCACGGCCGATAACGTGCAGACCGCTATCGAGCAGACCGAAGACCAAATCCTGGCTCTAGCGGGCGCCATATCAGGCTTTGTGCCGGACACTCGGCAAATTAACTCCGGGGCCGGCCTCACAGGCGGCGGCGATCTAACCGCTGATCGCACGATTGCGCTGAACGGCGCGTCGATCGCATCCTTGGCTCTGGCCGATACGGCAGTGCAGCCGGCGAGAGCAGTAAACACGGGAACCGGTCTGACGGGTGGCGGCAATCTCACGGCGGATCGCACAATCGCCCTCAATTCCGTGTCCATTGCCTCTCTCGCGAAGGCAGACAGCGCCGCGCAGCTCAATGTCGCGCAGACGTGGACCGAAACGCAGGTTGGCACGATTGCGCTCGTAAGCAGCTCAGCAACGATCACGCTCGACCTCGATGTTGCCCAGCTGTTCCGCATCGATAGTCCTGGTCTCGGCGTCAATACGGTTGTCACGATCACCAATTCTGCCTCTCATGTAGGGGCCATCGGCAGTTTCACCGGCTACAACAATGGCACGGGCGGCTACACCATGGGATATGCCGCGTCCATGGTGCCGATTGGTGCGGCAGCAGCTCCAGCCATCCCGACCGGCGCAAACGCCAAGTGGCGCATCGATTTCCAGGTTGTCTCCTCGACTGAAGTGCAATTCACGGTCCGAGGCGTCGGCGTATGACGATGCTTTGCGACGGCATGTTGCTCGGTGCTGACGGAGGCGCCCCACCTCCGCCCGTCTTCGTCTCGGCAGCGTCAGCATCAGTTGGCATGTCAACCAACGTCACTGTCAGCAAGCCGGCAGGCGCACAGGTGGGAGACCTGTTTACGTGCATTATCTGGGGCGATAGCAATTTCATCACCGCCACGGGCGCGCTAGCCGGTTGGACAGTCGCAGGATCGGCGTTCACCGGCAACCTACGGTGCGCGATCCTCACGCACACAGTCGATGGTACTGAGGGATCATCGTTCAATTTCAGCCTGGCGAACTCAGGCGTAAAGAATGCTACGATTATCTGCACGCGCGGCGGGACCGGTGCGATAGACGTTATAGGCACAAAGACCGAAGCGTCTTCAACGACGGCAACAGCAGCCTCGATTAATGCGACTAAGTCTGGTCTGCTGCTGTCCTCGTTCGCAATTGCTGCGAACAACAGGACTGTATATTCTCCTCCGGCAGGCCTGACGCAAAGATCGCTCCTCTCGACGAACTATTCATCCGCCGTCTACGAACTCTCTATCTCGCCTGCTGGTGCGACGAGCGCTGCATCACTTACGTGGTCCAGCAGTGCGACCACCTCTGCGGGCATCCAGATACAACTATATTGAGGCATCCATGACGCTCTATCGCGAAGCCCAGTCCGGGCCATTCCCGGTCTGGAGCAACGAACCTATCGGCGATGGCGACGACGCCGTGCGCTACCCGCCGAACATTGAGCAGCTATGGCTGGCGGCCGATCTGGAGGCAATCGGCCTGTGGCGTGACGACATGATCGCGCCTGCCGCCGATGTCCCCGCCGGCAAGATGGTCGTCGCAACTGATGTCAAGCGCGTGGATGGCGTCGTGACCTTCGTGCATACGCTCGAAGACGTGCCGGTTTACGTTCCGCAGTCCGTGACGCGGCGCCAGGCTAGGCTTGCGCTCCTCGCGGCTGGCCGCCTCCCGGCAGTGGAGGCCGCTATCGAGGGAATGGACGAGCCGGCGCGTACCGCGGCCAAGATCGAGTGGGAAGACGCGACTGAAATCCGCCGCGACCATGCACTTATTTCCAGCCTCGCAGTCGAATTGAACCTGTCTGACGAGCAATTGGACGAGCTTTTCATCGCCGCAAGCGAGATCTGAAAGGAAAATCGATGCCTGCACTTGCACCGTTTACACCGGGCGCGACAGTAACCCTGTCCGCTTCCGGCACGACTGCTCGTGTCGCCCTCCCATCCAAGAGGGGCGATCAGATCCGCGTTGCCAATCCGGCCGGCGGCCAGATCGTGTTCGTCAAATTCGGTGATGCGACCGTGACGGCGGCAGTGACGGACGCGCCGGTTCTGGTAGGCAGCACCGATATCTTCACGGTTCCTCCGGGCATGACGCATGTGGCTGGCATCACCTCGACGAGCACGGCCACCGTCTATTTCACAGCCGGCGACGGTCAGTAACAGATGGTCGACGCCCCGAACCCCGAAGCGCAGACCTGGCAGCGGTGGAAAGCCGCGCTAGACTTCGCGCTGAAGGACAAGAAATATACCGAGTGGCTTCAGAAGTGCGAGAAGATCAACAAGCGGTATCGTGACGACCGGGAAGCGCCTGCAGAAATTAGGCGCCGTCGCATGAATATCCTGTGGTCGAACGTGCAGACGCTCTTGCCGGCGGTCTATGCCAAGGCACCCAAGCCGATTGTCGAGCGCCGCTTCCTTGACCGGGACGAGGCGGCACGTCTGGCGTCCACCATCCTTGAGCGCACGCTTTCTATGCAGCTTGAGGTGAGCGGGTTCCATGATGCTACGAAGCGCGGCGTTCTCGACTGGCTGCTTGGCGGCATGGGACAGGTTTGGGTTCGATACGAGCCGCAGTTCACAACAGAGGTTGAGGCTGCCGAGAACACGCGTATCCAGACGCAGGAGCAGAAATCCTCTAATTCGGAAGACAAAATCCAAGAGAACGGCGACGGGACACCGTATCAGAAGCTGGCCTATGAAAAGGTCTGTGTCGATTACGTTTTCTATAAGGATTTTCTTTGGGGGTCTTCCCGCTTCTGGACTGAGGTGCCGTGGGTAGGTCGTCGGGTGTGGCTGACACGATCTGAGATTGCCGAGAAATTTTACAAAGGAGACATGCAAGCCGCCTCCCGCATCACCCTAGATACGATGCCCGAGCGGCTGAGGGACGACAAGGGACGCTTCGATGACGGCGCCCCAAGCTTCTTCAGGAAGGCGGAAATATGGGAGATCTGGAATAAAGCAGACCAGACGGTCTATTTCATGGCCCCTGGTACGCCAGACATCGTGTTGCAGCAGGAGAAGAACCCGGTTCTTCAGCTTCAGGACTTCTGGCCCTGCCCGCGCCCGCTCTATGCCACGCAGACCAATGAGACTCTGGTTCCGGTCCCCGATTACGTCGAATACCAGGACCAGGCAGCGGAACTGGACGACCTGACTGGGCGCATTTCGGCGCTGACGACGGCTCTCCGGGCCAACGGGGTCTATGACTCGTCCATCCCGCAGCTTGCCCGGCTCCTTCAGGATGGGCAGGACAATAAGCTTGTCCCGGTCGACCAGTGGGCGGCGTTCGCGGAGAAGGGTGGCATTCCCGGCGCGATCAGCCTCGTGCCGATCAAGGAAATCGCCGACGTTCTTCTCGGGCTCTATCAGGCCCGTGCGCAGGTCAAGAGCGATCTGTTCGAAGTCACCGGCATGTCGGATATCGTCCGCGGCCAATCGGACGGCGGCGCGAAGACGGCGACAGAGCAGCGGATCAAGGGCCAGTTCGCATCGATGCGTCTTGAGGACCGTCGTTCCGAGGTTGCCCGGTTCTGCCGTGACACGATCGCCATCATGGCGGAAATCATCTCGGAAATGTTCTCTGACGATAGCCTGATGCAGATGTCGGGCGTGAGCCAGATGTTCGAAGAGGATGTAAAGCGCGCGGTCGAAGAGGTACCACCGCCGCAAGAGCCTGAATTCCCACCGGACATGCCGCCCGAACAGCAGCAGATGATGATGCAGCAGGCCCAAGAGCAGGCCGCGCAGGAATTTCAGCAGGCACAGCAGCAAGCGGCACAGCAGGCCCAGCAGAAGGCCATGGGTAATTTCCAGCGAGCTATCGAGATCCTGCGTTCTGACAAGCTGCGCGGTTTCCGTGTCGACATTGAAACGGACAGCACGATTGCCGCCGATCTGGAGGCCGACAAGCAGGGCGCGGTCGAACTGGTGCGCTCGACCTTCGAAGGCTTGATGGGTGCCGGCCAGATCGTCATGCAGGCCCCCGAGCTTCTGGAGCCTATGGGCCAGCTTCTCATGTTCGCCTATCGCCGGTTCAGGGTGGGCCGGACGGTCGAGGCATCCCTTGAGGACGCTTTGGACCAGATGGGCAAGCGCCTTCAGCAGCAGCAGGGCCAGCCGCCCCCGTCATCTCCCGAGGAGATCAAGGCACAGGCAGAAATGCAAAAGCAGGAGGCCGAGACAAAGCGCGACGAGCAAAAGCACCAGTTCGATATGCAGGCCAAGGCGGCCGACTTTGAAATGGAGCAAAAGCGCAACGCTGTGGAACTCGCCAAAGCGCGGGAAGAGTTGGAGATCGAGCGCGAACGCCTCGCCATGAAGCGGGAAGAGATGGAAATCCAACGCGAAACCATGCTCCTCAAAGCCCAAATCGACGCCCAGAGCGCCAGCATGAGGGCCGAGGCCAGCGAGCGGGAGCATATGCTTAACCGCGAGAGCGCCGAGCACGGCCACGACCTCAATATGCAGACCATGGAAGCCAAAGCGCACGCTGCACAGCAGCAGGCGAGGGCGAAACCGAAGGAGAAAGCATGACGCCGATTGAGCAGGCCGCGCAGGCCTACTGGAACGCCTTCCGCGACGGCTTCGGCCGCGTCGGGGGAGATCTGAAGCAATACCCCACCTGGCAGCAGGCGCGCGACGTGAACTCTACCGCTGTCCGCAACGAGACCTTGCGGTGCATGCGCCACGCCATGGAAGCGCTCAAGCCTTTCTGGGGCAAGGAATTCGATGAAGTCTTTCCTGAGAAGCCGGCCAAGCGCTCCGCCGCTCGCACGATCCAGGACGATTTGATGGTGGGGAAGGTAAAATGAGCCGCCAACGTCATTGCCGAGTGTGCCGCGGCTGGCACGACGTTGACGATGCTTGGCCCTACGAATGCCGCGCACACTACAAGCCGCGCGGCGCTCGATCCGACACGATCCCAACCCCGATGCTCGCCCTCGATAGCATGGACCCGCTCTGGCATCCGTCCACTGGTGAATATCTGGACAGCAAATCAGAATTCCGCGCCGTGACCAAGGCTCATGGCGGCGAAGAGGTTGGCAACGAAACGCAGACCGACAACCGGGTCTATGACCATTGCTCCGACAAGGACGTTGGAGAGGCCATTCAGATGGTCAATCAGGGCTACAAGCCCAACGCCAGTGAAACAGCCTCGGAAGGCTGGACCTAACTCAAGGACATAACATGGATACGGAAGCCCAAACCGCTCCAGAGATGGAGACGGTAAGCGACGACGTGCATGCTGATGTACGAGCAGCGATGGAGGCCCTTAGCAAGCCTTCTGAAACCGAAGAAGTTGCGCAGACCGAGCGTGCGCGCAACGAACTCGGCCAGTTTACCAGAGCGGAGAGCGCGGAAACGCAGCAGCCCGCACCACAAGTTACCGACGCGGACCCAGCGCAGGGCAACCTCCAGCAGCCTTCACAGGCGATGGAAGCCCCTAATAGCTGGTCGGCTGACGCCAAAGCCAAGTGGGCTACCCTCGACCCCTCCATTCAAGCGGAGATTGCGCGTCGAGAGCAGAACATGAGCACTGGCGGTCAGAAATGGTCCGAAGAGAAGCGAAGCTATGAGGAAATCCTGTCTCCAGTCCGTACCATGGCGCAACGGTACGGTGTCAATGAACGCGACGGCCTGCAAAGGCTTCTCGCTGCCAACGAGTATCTGGAGCAAGACCCGCAAGCCGCCATCGCGTGGCTCGCACAGTCCTATGGCGTCGATCTCTCTAATCTCAACCAAACGCTTCAGGACCGGCCGCAAGTGGATCCGGCTCTGCTGCGTATCTCGCAGGAAGTGAACTCCCTCAAGGCGACTCTTCAGGAGCGCGAAAGCCAGGAAGTCAACAGCGAACTTTCACGGTTCGCCACGGCGCCGGGCCATGAGCACTTCGAAAAGGTTCGCGTCTCCATGGGGCATCTCTTGGCAACCGGTCAGGCCAAGGACCTGAACGAAGCCTATGAGCGTGCCGTGTGGGCAGACCCGGAAATCCGCACCTCCCTGATGTCGGCTCAAACCGGCAATCAGCAGGCGCAGCAACGGGCGAGGGAACAGGCAGAGCGGGCCAAGCGCGGCGCTCTGTCGGTCGTCGGCTCGCCTTCAGCGGGTGCCGTTCCTGTCCAGAAGCAGGAATACGCGACTGTGGAAGAAGCCGCGAGAGCAGCAGCACGCCAGCACGGCTGGGCGGTCTAACCCCAATCATCATCAAGGATTTGAACGATGGCAAACCCGAACAACATCGGGGATATCGTCGCGACCACGATCGAGAACCGCTCGAAAAAGGCCGCCGACAACATCACCCGTAACATGGCGCTGCTCAATCGCATGAGCAAGCGTGGCAATATCCGTCCCTTCTCGGGCGGCACGAACATCTGGCAGGAACTCGAATATGCGCAGAACCAGACTGCCATGTTCTATTCCGGCTATGAGGTCATCAATGTCTCTCCGAGCCAGATCTTCAGCGCGGCGGAATATCCCATCCGTCAGGCTGCCGTAGCTGTCTCGATCTCCGGCTTGGAAGAACTCCAGAACGCCGGGGCTGAGCAGATGATCGATCTCGTCGCCGGCCGCGTGAAGAACGCGGAAAACACCCTGCGCGCGCTGATCGAACAGTCGATGTATTCCAACGGCTCTCAGCCGAAGGAAATCAACGGCCTTCAGCAGCTCGTCGCTGCGAACCCGCAGAACTCGGTCGGTGGCATCGATGGCACGACGTGGCAGTTCTGGCGCAATATCTCCTTCGGTTCCGTAACCGATGGTGGCGCCGCAACGACCTCAGCGAACATCCGCCGGTACTGGGATACGATCTGGCCGCAGCTCATCCGCGGCACGGACAAGCCGGACCTCATCATCGTCGATAACCTGAACTGGCGCCTCTACAACGAGAGCCTTCAGCCGCTCCAGCGCATCACCAATGCGGAAATGGGCGCGGCCGGCTTCCAGACGCTGGAATACATGGGGCAGCCCGTCGTTCTCGGCGGCGGCTTCCAGGGTTATTCGACCGATCCGGTTCCGGTCGGCGGCCCTCCGCAGGGCTATACGTGGTTCCTCAACACGAACTACGTCCATTACCGCCCGCACCGCGAGCGCAACTTCGTCCCGCTCAATCCCGACCGCTTCTCCATCAACCAGGATGCAGTGGTCAAGCTGATTGGCTGGGCCGGCAACCTCACGATCAGCAACCGCCGCCTTCAGGCGGTTCAGTATCCGTCCTAAGGAGGCGCGACCATGGCTTTTGGTACTCTCTACGGCTCGGGCGTCGATTTCACGGAGATTTTCACTCCGCCGCTGCCCGAAGACCGAAACTATGGCGATCAGCCCACCTTTGCCCTTGGCCAGCTTATGTTCGGCTCGGGCAGCACGGCGTTCGTCTATGTCAAGTTCGGCACGGGCGGCGCTACCGGCGCGGGCTATCTCTGCAATATCAGCCCCGCATTCGAAGCGGTTATGTCCAGCACGGGCAATGACGCCTTCGGCGTTCCTGTCGGCGCTGCGCAGGCTACCGCTCTCGCAGGCGACTACGGCTGGGTGCAGGTCTACGGCCCCGGCCTCCTGCGCGGCGCGGCTTCGACCGCCATCAACGTTCCGCTCGCACCCACGGCTACGGACGGTCAGGTTGATGACGGCGCGGCTGTCGGCGCTCTGGTCTTCGGCGGCCTCACCTACACCACCGCAGTTGGTGGCGCGGCCGGCACCGCGGCGGCCTGGTTCAACTGGCCATGCACGGTCACGAACCCGAACGTCACGCCGTAACGAGAGGGGGCTTCGGCTCCCTCTTCCCTTTTCTGGAGAAAACGAATGTCTGAATTCAACATGCATCAGGGCGCTTTCATGGGTGAGACGAGCCCTGGCAAAGAATCCCAGGTCATCCCGCTTTTTTATCGATCGACCAAGTACCGCCCCGTCATCCCCGGCGTACGCGATGCGCCCGAGTCCGAACCTGTCGACATGGTGGAGATCCGCCAAGCCGGCGAGAAAGATTTCACGCGCGAGGAGGTCAATGAATACCACAAGCGCCGCTGGCCGGCTCCTTGGGCGCAATATCAGGCTGGCGTCGAGCAGTCGAAGACCGGAACGCCGATCGAGCTGCTTTTCCCCGGTCAGGCGGAAATCGCAGCCGAGATGAAGCGGTTCAACGTCCATTCTGTCGAAGCGCTGGCGAATGTCCCGGACAGTTCGGCAAACATCATCCCGTTCCTCACCGACCGGAAGAAGCAGGCCGCTGCCTTCCTCGAACACCACAAGCGCGCCGAAGGCTTCGACGAGCTGAAGGGCGAGAACGAAAAACTCGCCAAGCGCCTTGAAGAGATGGAGGCCCTTCTCGCCACCGTCACAGATCCCGAGCGCCGCGGCCCCGGCCGACCGCGCAAGGTTGAAACCCTCGAAACTCAGGAGAACTGAACATGGCTCTGGCAACAGACCTCATGGGCGTCGGCATGCCGCAGCAGCAGGCATCGCTTGTCGGAACCCAGATCATTTCCGTAAACGCGGCCGGCACGACGCAGGGCGGCGCAACCGCCCTCACGGCAGCAACGGACGGCAACGTTGACTATATCGTTACGCCGGCATCGAGCCAGCAGGGCGTGCGTCTGCCGACCAATGCGCCGATCGGCACGGTTGTTTCCATCTATCCGACCGCCGGTACGCCGCTCATCACGATCTACCCCGCTTCCGGGCAGACGCTCAACATCCTGTCGGCCGACACCGGCATTGCCATGACGAGCGCAAACAAGAACGCCGTCGCCAAGCGCATCTCCCAGACGAACTGGCGCGTCTTCTTCTCGGGCGCCTCGTAATGACGACGGCTCTCGCCATCGCTCAGGCCGTTGTGAACGAGCTTGGGCTTCCTCCTGTCGATTACATCACGGAGAACACGAACACGACCGTTCGCCAGCTAGTATCCTTGATGAACAGGTCAGGCGACGAGCTGTATCAGGCACATCAGTGGACGCAGCGGCAGAAGCTCCACGTCGTCAATATCGGCAATCCGATCACGACGACGGGAGATATCGTCTCAGGTTCCGACATCATTTCGAATGTCGGCAACACAACCGGCGTCGAGGCAAATTCTTGGGCGATCACCGGGGATTACCTCATCACGTCCACGCGCGTTGTCGAAGTGATCGATGCGACCACGATCCGCGTCGATCAGCCTGCGACACAGAGCCAGATCGGTGCGCAACTGATCATGGCGAAAGACACCTACAATATCCCTGAGGATTTCTCGTGGTTCCTGAACCGGACCATGTGGGATCGGACAAACCGATGGGAATTGATCGGGCCGATTTCGCCGCAGATCGACGAATACAATCGTTCCGGCGTCGTCACGACCGGCCCACGTCGCCGCTGGCGGCAGGTTGGGCTGCCAAATACCTGCTGGCGCCTATGGCCACCGCCGACCGCCTCAGGCTCATTCCCGGCCACGCTCGTTTTCGAATATGTGAGCAAATATTGGGCAATGAACGCCGCTGGCGTCGAGATTGCGAATATCTCTCGCGACGACGATCAGCCACTTGTCGATGCCCAAGCCATCATCCTCGCAACGAAATGGAGGCTGTGGCAGATCAAGGGCTTCGAATACGGCCCATTGCAAGCGGAATATCTGGATTACGTCCAGAGACTTGCCGCTCGTGATGGTGGTGCGGCTGATCTCAGCCTGGCGAAACCCTACCAGTCCCCCACGCTTATCACGCCGGCCTCCGTCCCGGATGGCTTCTGGCCTGGACCTGGAAACCCCTGATGCGCCTAACCTACCGACAGACCGGCCGGGCCTATGGTGCGCGGGCAAACCTCCCTGCGCCGCCGACTTCCATGGGGTCGAGCTTCCCATCGCCGGTTGGTGGATGGGATGCCTATTCCCCCGTGTCGGAAATGCCGCCGCAGAACGCGGTGCAGCTCGTCAACTGGTATCCTCAGCAGGGCTATGTCGAGCTTCGTCGCGGTTATGTGAACCATGTCGACACAGGCACGAGCGGCGAGGTGGACTCGCTTATGTCCTATCAGGGCCCCGGTGATCTCGACGCGGCGCTCTTGGCGGCTTCTGGGGGCGAAATCTGGGACGTGACTGGTGGAGCGCCCTCCAGCCTCGGGAGTGGGTACACCAACAATCGCTGGCAGTCCGTAAACTTCACGACGGCCGGCGGCAATTTCCTCTGGATGTGCAACGGAGACGACACGCCGCAGTATTTCGACGGCTCCACCATCCAGACAGCGACGATCACCGGCACGAACGCGGACGATATGATCGCGTGCACCACCTATCGCGGCCGCATCTGGACCGTCCTGAAGAACAGCACGAAGGCTGCCTATCTCCCGCTGGACAGCATCCAGGGGCAAGCAACGGAATTCGACCTCGGCCCGTACTTCACCATGGGCGGCAGCCTCCAGGCTATTTGCACCTGGTCGTCAGATATCGGCGGCGGCACGAATGAATTCATCATCTTCATCTCGGAATACGGCGAGTGCGCCATTTTCCTGATTTACGACCCGACGAGTGGCTCCACCTTCTCCTATCGCGGCATCTCGAAAATCGGCTCACCGATCGGCCGCCGATGTGTCGAGAAATTCGGCTCTGACGTTGCTGTCATCACCATCGATGGCGTTTTGCCGGTCTCCCAGATCGTCAACTACGACCGCGCCGCCCTCCAGCAATCGGCGCTGACGCGGAACATTCAAAACGCCATGGTGGAGGCGGCGCGCGCCTACAAAAACAATTTCGGCTGGCAGATCATTTCTTATCCTCGGAACACCATGGCCGTGGTGAACGTGCCTATTTCCGAAGGTGGTCAGCAAGAGCAGTTCATCATGAACACGAACGGCATGATGTGGTGCCGGTTCACGGGCCAGAATGCCAATTGCTGGGCGGTTTTCCAGGATCGTCTTTATTTCGGCGGCAACGACGGCTCGGTGTATTTGGCAGATGAGGCGGCCGGGGATGAAAATTCCACCCTCGTTGCAGACATGCAGGGCGCCTACAACTATTTCGGGTCGAGGGGACAGAACAAGCGCTGGACCACCATACGGCCGCTGATCGACAAGGACTCCACCTACGATATCACGCTGGAGATCGGCCTTTCCATCGACTTCAACCAGAACGACACGTTCGATACGGTTTTTGAGGAAACCGTTCAGCGCCGAGCGATCTGGGATAACCCGGAAACGATCTGGAACGACCCCCAGACGGTGTGGCCCGGTATCGTCACCAAACAGGATTGGGCCGGGTGTTCCGGCATTGGGTATTGCGCGGGCGTGCATATGCGCGTCTCCATCGAATGGACGGAAATCCTCCGCGTTCCCCAGATATTGAGGGTCTATTCCTTCGACACCCTGTTTAACGCCGGGGCTTTCATCTGATGCGCGTCGTGCACGGAGATGCCGTCGCGCTATGGGCTGGAGAACAGCTTGGAGTGCGGTTCCAGGAACCCTTTACCGCCTTCGGCTTCACGGATGACGCCGGGACTATCAGAGGAGCCGCCGTTTTCAATGACTATTACCCGGGTGGAAATGTGGAGTGGACCTATGTTGGTCCTGCGTCCTTTTCGCGCCACTCACTCTCATTCATGGCGCGGTTTTGCTTCGACGAGCTGAAGGCATCCCGCGTCACAGCCAAGACGAAACGATCGAATGTTCGGGTCCAGAAGCTGCTCAACAAGGGCGGTTTTTCCTACGAGACCACGCAGAAGCGATATTTCGGCCCCACCAAGAAAGATGACGCCATTGTGTTTTTCATGACCCGAGAGGGCGCGAAAAGGTGGCTTGGAGATAGCGATGAAGGCACCACAGGCACCTGATCCGTGGCAGACCGCCACCTCTCAGTCGCAGATGAACCGCGACACCTCCATGACGAATTTTCTCATGAACGCGGTGAACCAGGTTACTCCCTATGGCTCCCTGACCTACAAGCAGACGGGGTCGACGTTCCAGCCATCGAAAACGGGGGATCAGTACTGGTTTAACAAGGGCACCGGGCAATATCTGAACTACGACCCCTTTGCCAAATCGCGCACCACCAGCTCCACGGGTGACACCGCAGCAACGGACGCCTTCTCTCGTGCCCGGAATTCTGGAGGCGCGCCGGCCGGGACGGGCGGCAGCATGGGGCTTCCGCCGAATTACACATCGAAGGGCGCGCCAGGCGGCACCGGCGGCTCCATGGCGGGCATCACGAACAGTACACGCCCCGGCACGACTGGCGGCAAGACCGACTACGGGAAGCCTGAGGACTGGACGCAGGTGCAGGGCTTCAACACCCCGACATTTACGGCCTATCAGGAGCTGTCGCCGGAACAGAAGCGCCTTTACGACCTGACGACAGAGATGGGCATCAATCTCGGGGAATTGGGCGTCTCGCAGTCGAAACGCCTACAGCAGCTCATGGGCACCGACTTCAAGCTTCCCGGCGGCGCCATGCCGACGCTCAACCTCCCGAAGGGCGCAATCCCGACGCTCGACACCAATTTTGGCGCCATGCCGGAACTGAACCTCGATAACGAGGCCGTCGAGTCGCGGCTGATGGAGCTTGGCCGCAAGCGCCTCGACCCCGCTCTTGACGCTCGCCGGAAGTCCACCGAACAGGATCTGTATAACCGTGGCGTCCGCATGGGCTCCGAAGCCTACGGCAATTCCATGCGCGGCGTCACAGAGGGCGAGAACGACGCGTACAATCAGCTCCTCCTGACTGGTCGAAACCAGGCTGTCAACGAAGCCATGTCGAAGTACGGCGCTGACATGCAGGGCCGCGGGCAGCTCATGAACGAGCGCATGGCCGGCTATAATGCCGCGATGCAGGGCCGTGGCGTGCAGACCAATGAGGCCATCGCCGCCTACAATTCGGCCATGCAGAACCGCAATCAGCTCAACAACGAGTACCTGACCAACCGGACTGGGCCGATTAACGAAATTTTCGGCCTTGCCAGCGGATCACAGGTCCAGCAGCCGAATTTCGTCAATACGCCCGGCACGCAGATTTCGCCGGTCGATTACGCCGGGCTGGTTAACCAGCAGTATCAGGGTCAGCTGGCCAACTATCAGTCTGGGATGAGCGGGCTGTTCGGCCTCGGCTCCGCCGGATTGCAGGCTCTGATGTTCTCTGACGAGCGCCTCAAGACGGACAAGAAGAAAATGGGCGAAACCCCTGACGGTATCGGTGTCTACCAGTATCGCATGAAGGGATCTCCCATGATGCAGATGGGCGTCATGGCTCAGGAAGTTAAGCGTAAAAAGCCGGAAGCGTGGGCTCGCCACCCGAGCGGCTATCAGATGGTCGATTACGCGAAGGTATGAACATGATCAATTCCGGATTTACACAGGCCGACCTCGCCGGCATGGACGCGCAGAAGAGGCGGCAGCTTTTGGCACAAGCCTTAATGGGCGGCGCGGGGCAGCAGCAGCGGATCGACCACCCTATGCAGGGGATGGCGCAGATGGCGCAAGGTGCCATGGCGGGCAACGAAGCCCGAAACGCCATGTTCCCGCAAGCCCCAGGTGGCCAGCGCCGCGGCTTTGGCGCGAGTTTGATGAACATGGTGACGCGCGGCAACAACGGCGGTCTTTTCTGAGGTTCGACTATGGCAATCAAATCCGGCTTCACCGCCGAAGACCTCGCCCGCATGGGGCCAGACGAGCTTACCCGGCGCAAGCTGCTGGCTGAAGCTCTGCTTGCCAAGTCTGCCGGGCAGCGGGAAATCAAACATCCTTTCCAGGGCTTTGCGCAGTTGGCGGATACGCTCGTTTCCGGGCTGAGGCTGCGCAAGCTGGACGAGGCCGACAAGATCGGCCGCGACGGCGCCGATAAGGCATGGGGCACCATCCAGCACTTGCTCAGGGGTGAGCCTTCGGCCGGTTCTACGTCTTCAGCTATTCCCGAAGGTGGGGCGTCAGCGGAATTGGCCGCGACGACGCCGGGCGGCGGAACTGTCGATATGACCGGGAACGAAGTCTACGACCAGTTCATGAATACGGTCAAAGAGGGGGGCGTCAATAACCCGTACGCCCTCGCGGCTATTGCGGCCACGGGTAAGGCCGAGAGTGGTTTCGACCCCAATAAGGTTAACGCCACTTGGAGCGACCCGAGCGAAAGCGGGCAGGCCGGCACATCTGGCGGCATCATGTCATGGCGCGGTCCACGATACGCGGCTTTGGCTGCGAGTGGTGATATGTCACCATCAGGGCAGGCCCGATATTTCCTTCAGGAAGATCCTCAGCTTATCGAACGACTGAACGCTGCCCAGAGCGTCGAAGAGGCCCAGAGCCTCATGAACAATGCGTGGAGGTTCGCGGGCTATAACCGACCGGGCGGGGAGGCTGCGAACCGCCTAGCGTATGCAAATAGTTTCCTGCCCAATTTTCAGGGACAGCAGGAAGTCGCATCGCTCGATCCGAATGCCGGTCTCTCGCAAGAAGTTGCCGAATTCCAGCAGCCCCCGGAATATGCAGGACAGTTTCCCGGCATGGACGCACAGCAGTTCGACCAGCGTTTCGGTGGTTCTCCTCAGAATGTCCCGCAGAACCAGCAACAGCTTGCTCAGGCTTTGATCGCCGGCCAGCAGCAGGGCGGCGGTCAGCAGGCTATCGAAGGCCAGATGGCGGATCCCCGCCAACAGCAAGTCGCGCAGGCCTTGATCGGAGGTCAGCAGCAGCAGGGTATCGATCCAGCTCTTATGGAAGTCCTCGGCAACCAGTATCTCGACCCGCAGCGCCGCGCGATTGCCCAGATGCTCCTTGAGCAGCAGATGCAGCAGCGCGATCCGCTCCGCCAGATGCAGCTACAGAAAGCGCAGATGGAACTGGAGAGGATGCGCAATCCCCAGCCGGAGCCCACAGACGATATCCGGGAATACAAATTCGCCGTCGATCAGGGGTATAACGGCACCTTCCAGCAGTTCATGATGGACATGAAGAAGGCCGGCGCCACAAACATCAACAACATGGGGAATATCCCGCCTGGCTATGAGTTGGTGGAGGACCCCAAGACTGGGTCTCGCCGCATGCAGCCTATCGCAGGATCGCCGGCCGCTCTGGAAATGGACGAAAAGGTTCTGCAGAAGGAGCGCCGGCAGGCGAGTAAGGAAACTGGCGGCAATGTCGTAGTTCAGGACATCGATCGCATCTTCAACGCCATGGACACGGCAAACCTTCCCACGACTGGCGGAGTTGGCAATTTCCTGAGCGGCGTACCGGGAACGGCAGCGTTTGATATCGGGAAACTGGTGGACACCATCAAGGCGAACGCCACGTTCGACAAGCTCCAGGCCATGCGCGAAGCGTCTCCGACCGGAGGCGCCCTTGGTGCGGTTTCCGACTCTGAGAACAAGCTCCTCGGTGCGGCGATTGGCAGCTTGGAGCAGTCGCAGAGCGATGAGCAGTTCCGCGACAACCTGGCTCGCGTCCAAAACCTGTACCTGGACATTATCCATGGCCCCGGCAACGGCCCCGAGCGCCGGCCCCTCCGCTTTGAAAATAAGCTACCGGCAGGGAAGGGCGGCGTACCCGAAGGGATGGACCCGGAAGTTTGGGATTACATGACGCCTGAAGAGAAGAGGCTGTTTCAATGACGCCTGAACAGCAGAAGGCTATGGCTCTTGCGAAGGCCCGGCAGCGGATGGCGGCCGAGCGCGGATCTCAGGCGCAACAGGGCATGATCTTGCCGATCAGCAAGGATGCGTCCGGTAATGTCAGCTTTGACAGTGATGCCGGCCTTCTCGGCGCGTTGAAACGCACCTTCATGCTCCCTGGAGAAGTCATGAAGGGTGAAGTTGATCCGATGAGCCCGGAGGGTATCGAGCGGGCGATGGAATTCGCCACGACCGTTACACCCGCCAGTGCGGCCATGAAGGGCGGCGAGCGCATTATCCCCGGTGTAAAAAAGGCGCTGGAGAAGGGTAAGGTCAAGCCGCCGACCTCGGAAGAACTGAAGGCCGCTGCCCAAGAGGGATACGAGACCGCGCGCGGGATGAACGTTGACTATTCGGCAAAGGCCGTTCAGGATTTGGCGAACGATGTCCAGATGAACCTAGAAGGTGACGGCGTATTTGCCGAACTTGCCCCAAAAACATTCTCGCTCCTCAAGCGTCTCGGAAACCCGCCAGAGGGTGCAGTCGCGTCCATCTCCAACCTCGAAGCAGCCCGGCGGGCATTCGGGAACGCGGCAAAGGACTTTTCAAACCCAACAGAGCAGATGGCTGCCAAGCGTGTCGTTGAGCGACTTGACCGCCTCATGCTGGAGCCTGATGAGGCGAGTGTTGTGGCTGGACCCGCTGCCGAAGCCGGAGCCATCCAGAAGCGAGCCCGAGGCAATTACGCCGCCGCCAAGCGCTCCGAAACCATCACCGGTCTACGAAAAGACGCTGAACTCGACGCCATCGTCGCGAATTCCGGCGCGAACGCTGATAATCGAACACGACAGCGCATCAAAGCCCTTCTTCAGTCTCCCAAGAAGCGAGCAGGCTATTCCGATGCCGAGCGCGCAGGACTACGAGAAGTCGCGGAAGGGACCAAGGGGCAGAACCTAGCGCGCACAGGCGGTAATCTGCTTGGCGGCGGTGGCGGCCTAGGCGCGTTGCTAACCGCGGCTGTCGGCGCGGGGGGCGGTGCGATATCTGGCTCTCCAACCTTGGCCGCTCTTGGCTTTGGCCTTCCTATCGCAGGGCGGGGCCTGAAAATGGCCTCAGACGCCGGCACAGCGAAATCCCTTCGCCTCGTCGATGAGCTTATCCGTCAAAGATCCCCGCTTTTCGAGGAAATGCTAAAAAATGCGCCGATGGAGGCAATTTCTCCTGAGAAACGGGCTGCAATTGTGCGGGCGCTCTTGCTTTCTGGTCAATCTGGCGCCGCTACAGAATAAAATCTGACGCCTTCAGGTTTATGAACCCGTCTATTGCTATAGCGAAATCAGCCTCACCGTCGCCGTTTCGGTCCGCCTCGACGATGGTGGCTCCACCGAGTTTTCGATACCGCAATTCTCCGGCTTTTTCGTGGAATTCCTGCGCGCCAATGAACTTGAATGCCTGGTTGCCGCCTGAGCTGAAATTTGCGTCCATTGCTTTCAGGTCGATCTTATCTTTCTGGGATCGGCTGAAATCGGCGATAAAATCCCGCCCGGATGGGCCGGAAGTCGAGTCATTCCCCGTCTTATAAATGAACGTGTCCGCGCCTGAGCCGCCGTATAGGAGGTCCGATCCTCTACCCCCGCTGATCTTGTCATTCCCGGCGCCCCCATGGATTTGATCGTTTCCGCCATTTCCCGAAACACGATCATTCCCTCGGCCAGCGTATAGGATGTCGGAAAAACCGCCCCCGGAAATCACATCGTTGCCGCCCAAGGCTTTCTCTATGATCCTCACGTCGTCAGCGTTGCCATATGTCCTTGCGGCATTGACGAGATCGGTCGCCTTGATTTTTACGCCGTCGATGAATGCAAGGCGTGTCGCGCCGCCGATCATGGCGTAGCTGGTGACTGTCCCGCCTGTGGCCTCTCCACTTGAGTTGTATGTGAAGCCCGACCCTCTGAACTCATCCGCGTATCCGTTTGAGTACGTTATCCGATAGATCGAGGTCGAGAACCGATAGTCTGCGCCGTAGTACAGGCTGCTGAAATCGAACTGGCGCATGTCCAGAGCAAAACCAGGGTTCACTGAAATCTTGGCCATAGGGTCCCTCCAATCCTCTCCTGAATTCTAAGCACTTCTTCCCGCAAAAGTCGATCTTGCGCTTCCGTGCGACAACATGGAGTTTCGAATGCCATACAACCCCAGCACGGGCAATTATAGCCTCCCCGCCATCTACATCGCCATCCCAGGGACGGTGATCATAGCCAGCCAGCACAATGTGCCGCTGGAGGACATCGCCACCGCCCTTAACCAGGTCCTCCTCCTGAGTGGCATCAAGGCCATGACGGGCCCTCTGAACATGGGCGGCGCGAAGATCATCAATCTGGGCGCCCCGACCGATCCTGACGACGCGGCGCGCCTGGCGGATGTCTCGGTCGCGAACCCGAAGGTCACAATTTACGACACGGCCGGAAACCACACCCACACCTTCGATACTAAATCCACACACTTCAGTATCGAGGG
>NZ_SHMI01000047.1:0-20373 GCF_004284735.1 Shinella sp. JR1-6
ATGTCGGCGGCGCACGGCGAGGCGGATGTCCGCAAGGCCATCGACGTCTTCGCAGAGGTCGGGCGTGAGCTCGGCGTCATTTAGAGAATCGTCTGAATCCCTTGCGGAGATTTCGTCATGTCGAACATGATGCGCGCGCTGGTTAAAGCAAAACCTGAAGTCGGTCTCTGGATGGAGAGCGTGCCGGTCCCCGAGGTCGGCCCCAACGACGTGCTGATCCGGGTGAAGAAGTCGGCGATCTGCGGCACGGACGTGCATATCTGGAACTGGGACCACTGGGCGCAGAAGACCATCCCCGTACCGATGGTCGTCGGCCACGAATTCGTCGGCGAGATCGCCGAGGTCGGCTCGGCCGTCACCAAGTACCATGTCGGCGAGCGGGTCTCGGGCGAGGGGCATATCGTCTGCGGCAAGTGCCGCAACTGCCGGGCCGGCCGCGGCCATCTCTGCCACTACACGAAAGGCGTCGGCGTCAACCGGCCGGGTTCCTTCGGCGAATTCGTCTCGATCCCCGAATACAATGTCGTGCCGATCCCCGACGATGTGCCCGATGAGGTCGCGGCGATTTTCGATCCGTTCGGCAATGCCGTGCATACGGCGCTGTCCTTCGACCTCGTCGGCGAGGACGTGCTCGTCACCGGCGCGGGGCCGATCGGCATCATGGGCGCGATGGTTGCGAAACGTTCCGGTGCCCGCAAGGTCGTCATCACCGACATCAACCCCGTCCGCCTCGATCTCGCACGCAAGGTCGGTATCGACTATGTCGTCGATGCCTCCAGCCAGGACCTTGCCGAGGTGATGGCCGAGATCGGCATGACCGAGGGTTTTGACGTCGGCCTTGAAATGTCCGGCGCCCCGCCGGCCTTCCGCTCGATGATCGATGCGATGAACAATGGCGGCAAGATCGCCATTCTCGGCATCGCGCCCGATGGTTTCGGCATCGACTGGAACAAGGTGATCTTCAAGATGCTGACGCTGAAGGGCATCTACGGCCGTGAGATGTTCGAGACCTGGTACAAGATGATCGCCTTCGTGCAGGGCGGGCTCGATCTTTCGCCGATCATTACCCATCGCATCGGGATCAACGATTTTCGGGATGGCTTCGAGGCGATGCGCTCGGGCAATTCCGGCAAGGTCGTCATGGACTGGCATTGACGCCTGCCGCGCAAACCTGTCCAGCGGTTTGTGACAACGACAGGCGCGAGAACGTGAGAGGAGGTCTAAAATGAAGTATGAGGGAAGCTGTCATTGCGGCGCGGTCGCCTTCGAGGTGGAGGGCGAGTTCGACACGGGGCTCGACTGCAACTGCTCCATGTGCCGGCGCCGCGGCGCACTGCTCGCCTTCGTGCCACGCGAGAAATTCGTGCTGACGAGTAAGGAGGAGAACGTTTCGACCTACATGTTCAACCGCCACGTCATCGAACACCATTTCTGCGCCAAATGCGGCATTGCGCCCTATGGTGAGGGAAGCGATCCGAAAGGGAACAGGATGGCGGCGGTCAACCTGCGCTGCATTCCGGCCATCGATCTGGAGGCCCTGACCATCACCAAGGTCGATGGTCGTTCGTTCTGATCGTGTCGGCTGCGAATCGGTTCGGCCGAGGCGCGGGTTGTCGGGGGAACGGGGGCCTTGTCTTTTTAGGAAAGGCTCCTACATGTTGGCTCTATCGCCCGGATCCGCCGACTTTCCTGTCCGCGAACCCGAATCGGAACCTTTTCCAGCTTTTTTGCCGGAAAAGCTTGACGTAACCGAAAATTCTGGGAATCACCATTGTTGGCTGTGAAGGAATGGGTACGGCGGATCGGGAAGTCATGTCAATCGTGTTGCTTCGGCAACATCGCCACAGGACCGGGGGCCGGGCTGTGGTTAATCGGGATTTAATTGTCAATCCGTTAGGTCAGGGATGCTGATTCGCGGTGACGATGCCGAAAGGCGATCGGTCGCGGAACCCCTAACCGCTTGGAAACTGATGCTCAGGAAAGCGACGAAATAAATGGCGACAAAGGTCAAAGAGAACGAGGAAGTCGAAAACGAACGCGAAGGCGCATCCGACGGCCCACTTCTCGATCTTTCCGATGATGCCGTCAAGAAGATGATCAAGGCCGCCAAGAAGCGCGGCTATGTCACCATGGACGAGCTGAATTCTGTCCTGCCGTCCGAGGAAGTCACCTCGGAGCAGATCGAGGACACGATGGCCATGCTGTCCGACATGGGCATCAACGTCATCGAGGACGAGGACGCCGAAGAGGCGACCCAGGGCGGCGAGGAAGAGGGCGGCGACGACGACGGCGACAGCGAGGGCGGCGAACTTGCCACCTCCAGCGGCACCGCGCTTGCCACCGCCAAGAAGAAAGAGCCGACCGACCGCACGGACGACCCGGTGCGCATGTACCTGCGCGAGATGGGCTCCGTCGAGCTTTTGTCGCGCGAGGGCGAAATCGCCATCGCCAAGCGCATCGAAGCCGGCCGCGAGACGATGATCGCCGGCCTCTGTGAGAGCCCGCTGACGTTCCAGGCCATCATCATCTGGCGGGATGAACTCAACGAAGGCCAGACGCTGCTGCGCGAGATCATCGACCTCGAAACGACCTATTCCGGTCCCGAGGCGAAGGCGGCTCCGCAGTTCCAGTCGCCGGAAAAGATCGAGGCCGATCGCAAGGCGGCCGAGGAAAAGGAACGGACCCGCAAGCCGCGCGCCGCCAACGACGACGACATCACCAATGTCGGCGGCGACGCCATGCCGCCGGAGGAAGAGGAAGAGGACGACGACGAGTCGAACCTTTCGCTCGCCGCCATGGAAGCGGAACTGCGCCCGCAGGTCATGGAAACGCTCGACACGATCGCCGAGACCTACAAGAAGCTGCGCAAGCTGCAGGACCAGCAGGTGGAAGCCCGCCTGCAGGCGACCGGCACGCTCTCGCCCGCCCAGGAGCGCCGCTACAAGGAACTCAAGGACGAGCTGATCACGGCCGTCAAGTCGCTGTCGCTGAACCAGAACCGCGTCGACAGCCTCGTCGAGCAGCTCTATGACATCAACAAGCGCCTCGTGCAGAACGAGGGCCGCCTGTTGCGTCTGGCCGAAAGCTACGGCGTCAAGCGCGATTCGTTCCTCGAACAGTATTCCGGTGCGGAACTCGATCCGAACTGGATGAAGTCGATCGCCAATCTGGCCGCCCGCGGCTGGAAGGAATTCGCCAAAAGCGAAAACACGACGATCCGCGACATCCGCCAGGAGATCCAGAATCTCGCCACCGAGACCGGCATCTCCATCTCGGAGTTCCGCCGCATCGTGCACATGGTGCAGAAGGGCGAGCGCGAGGCGCGCATCGCCAAGAAGGAGATGGTGGAAGCCAACCTCCGTCTCGTGATCTCGATCGCCAAGAAGTACACGAACCGCGGTCTGCAGTTCCTCGATCTCATCCAGGAAGGCAATATCGGCCTGATGAAGGCGGTCGACAAGTTCGAGTATCGCCGGGGCTACAAGTTCTCCACCTATGCGACCTGGTGGATCCGGCAGGCGATCACCCGTTCGATCGCCGACCAGGCCCGCACGATCCGTATTCCCGTGCACATGATCGAGACGATCAACAAGATCGTACGCACCTCGCGCCAGATGCTGCACGAGATCGGCCGCGAGCCGACCCCGGAAGAACTGGCCGAAAAGCTCGCCATGCCGCTCGAAAAGGTCCGCAAGGTCCTGAAGATCGCCAAGGAGCCGATCTCGCTCGAAACGCCCGTCGGTGACGAAGAGGATTCGCATCTCGGCGACTTCATCGAGGACAAGAACGCACTGCTGCCGATCGACGCCGCCATCCAGGCGAACCTGCGTGAGACGACGACCCGCGTTCTCGCCTCGCTGACGCCGCGCGAGGAACGCGTGCTGCGCATGCGCTTCGGCATCGGCATGAACACCGATCACACGCTCGAAGAAGTCGGCCAGCAGTTCTCGGTGACGCGCGAACGTATCCGCCAGATCGAGGCGAAGGCGCTGCGCAAGCTGAAGCACCCGAGCCGCTCCAGGAAGCTGAGAAGCTTCCTGGATAGCTAAAATGCGCAAGCTCCGCTCGTTCCTCGACCGCTGAGGAAGCCCTGCGCTGCCGGGTCTTTCCGGCAGCCTTGGAGACTGTTCAAAGCAAAGCCCCCACGGCCGGTTGGTCGCGGGGGCTTTTGTGTGTTCGGCAGTACTGTGTTGGGGCTCCCGGTATCAAAGGATGCCGAGCAGATCGTCCAGCACTCCGCCCGGGCCAAGCAGGTCGTCCAGCAACGACTGCGTGAGACCGAGATCGGCGAGATCGACGACACCATCGACGAGGTCGTCGAGATGGAGGCCTCCGTCGCCGATGTTCTCGCCAAGAAGCGTGTCGAGGAGGCCGTTCAGGCCGACCTCGTTGAGCACATCGCCCAGTCCGGCTCCCACAAGATTGCTGAGGTCCAGATCGAGATTGATCACGCCATTGGCCGTGACGATCTTTTCGACGCCGAAGACCGCCTGTTTGTCGCCATTGCCTGAAATTTCGAACAAGCCACTGCCATTCAGCGTCAGAAGATAGTCGCCGGCATTCCCGTCGAGATAGGCCGTATCCTCTCCGTTGCCGCCATAGACGGTGTCGTTGCCATCCATGTAGATGACGTCATCGCCGTCCCCGCCGCCGATCAAATCGTCGCCTTCGCCGCCCCGCAGCGTGTCGTTCATGTCTCCGGCATAGATCGTGTCGTTACCGGCCCCGCCGTCGATATCGTCGCGCCCCGAGTTCGGTGAAATGCCGGGTCCGCCATAGACGATGTCGTTGCCGCTTCCGCCACGCACGATGTCGTCGCCAGCACCATGGAAGAGTGTATCGTTGCCAGCCCCGCCGTCGATCTCGTCATTGCCGGCGTTGCCCCATATGACGTCGTTTCCCCCTCCTGCCTGGGCGACGTCGTTTCCGGTTCCGAGGCCGATCCTGTTGGCGCCGTCGTTGCCGAGAACACTGTCGTTGCCACCCTGTGCAAAGACACTTCCTTGCCGGTTTTCGAAGACGAAGGTGTCGTCACCGGCCGTAAGAAAATAGGTGTCGCTCATATGATTTACTCCTCGCAATCATTGCGTTCACCGAGCCAAGGCGTTGGCCCGTGAATAAAAGGATGTGCTTTTGAATTTTAAATTCAACCATTGCGGGAAGTTCATTTATTTTTGCTTTCTTGATTCTCCATGTACACTTTATAAGTGTACAAAACTTGACAGGAAACAGGACAGAAATCCCGGAACCGGACAGGTTTGGAGCGTGCCTAACCAGGAATTTACCCAGCGGGTGAGCTGCCGCCAGCGGCGCGTTTCTGTCATGAGGCGTCTGCGGGAGGACGCGTAACCGTGTCCTGCGGCCCTCTGTTCGGGGAAGGGGATACGATGGCTTGCCTCCTTCCTCCTGCCGTGCAAGGCTCGCCGGGCAAGGGAATGGAACGGCGGAAGGGTTGTCATGCGGGATTGGTTCTGGCGCTTTGTCCTGTCCTTTTCCGCGACGGGGCTGATCCTGGGCACGCTGTGTTTTGCCGCCTCGCTGACGCCGAGCCTCCTGCCGCGCACCTATGTCACGCAGGGTGTGCTTTCGGGCGTCGCCATGGCCTGCGGCTATGGGCTTGGTGTGGCTCTTGCAGCGCTGTGGTTCTGGCTCGAACTGCCGGAACCGAAGGACCGGGCGCGTCTCTGGCTCGCTGCGGGGGCGGGTGGCATTTGCGGCATCGTGGTGCTGGTCTTCCTCTGGCGCACGGCGGAGTGGCAGAACTCCATCCGAACGTTGATGCGCCTGCCGCCGATCGACACCGCGCATCCCTTCTATGTCGGCCTTATCGGGCTTGCCGTCTTCCTCGTGCTTTTCGGCCTTGGGCGGCTCTTTGCCTTCCTTGCCCGGCTGTTTGCCCGGACGTCGCGCCGGGCGGCGCCGCGAAGGCTCTCCTATGTCATCGGCACGGCGCTGGCCGCGACGCTGTTCTGGACGCTGGCGGACGGTGTCCTGGCGCGGTTCGTGCTGCACACGGCCGATTCCTCCTTCCGCCGGCTCGACCAGGTGATCGAACCGGATACGGCCGAGCCCACGGATGCCAGAAAATCCGGCAGCGCCGCCTCGCTGGTGCGCTGGGACGCGCTTGGCCGCATGGGGCGCTCCTTCGTGGCGAGCGGACCGACGGCAGGGGATATCGCCGCCTTTACGGGCAAGCCGGCGATGGAGCCCCTGCGCGTCTATGCCGGCCTCAACGCTGCCGAGACGCCCGAGGCGCGGGCGAAGGTCGCGCTCGACGAGCTGATCCGAGTCGGCGGCTTCGAACGCTCGACGCTCGTCATCACCATGCCGACGGGCACCGGCTGGATCGATCCGGAGGGCATCGATACGGTCGAGTACCTGCATCATGGCGACATCGCCAGCGTTGCGATCCAGTATTCCTACCTCGCCAGCTGGCTCTCTCTGCTTGCCGAGCCGGACTACGGTGCAGAGGCCGCCCGGGCGCTCTTCCGCGCGATCTACGGTCACTGGACGAGCCTGCCGAAGGACAAGCGGCCAAAACTCTATCTCTATGGTCTCAGCCTCGGCGCCTTGTCGTCGGAGCAGTCCGCTGAACTCTTCGAGGTGATCGGCGATCCCTATCAGGGTGCGCTCTGGGCCGGTCCGCCGTTTCCGAGCCGCATCTGGCGCAAGATGACGGCGGACCGCAATCCCGGAACGCCCGCCTGGCTGCCGCGCTTCCGCGACGGCTCCTATGTGCGCTTTACCAGCCAGAAGAATGCGCTGCCCGAGGCGGGCGACCATTGGGGGCCGATGCGCATCGTCTACCTGCAATATGCCAGCGACCCGATCACCTTCTACGATCCCTATGCCTTCTACCGCCAGCCGGCCTGGATGGTTGTGCCGCGCGGGCCGGATGTCTCGCCGGATTTCGAATGGTATCCTGTCGTCACTTTCCTGCAGCTGACGCTCGACATGGCCATGGCGACCACGACGCCGATGGGGCTTGGCCATGTCTATGCCGGCGAGCACTATATCGATCCATGGATCGCGGTGACCGATGTGACGGACTGGAGCGCGGCGGATATCGCAAGACTGAAGGAAAAGTTTCGCGCGGGGCGGTGATCAGCTTTTGACGGCAATGATGAAGAGCCGAGGGAAGCGCAGCAGCCGGCGACCGTCGGCCATCGGCGGATAAGCGTTCGTGATACGGCGCTCGTAATCCGCAAGGAAGCCGGCGCGTTCACCGGCCGGCAGGCGGTCGAGATAGGGACGCAGGCCCGTCGCCTTCACCCAGTCGACGATGGCGGCCGCATTCGCCATGGGATGGTTGTAGACGGTGTGCCAGACATCGACGCGGGCCGCCTTCGGGCCGAGTGCGTCGAAACAGGCCGCTGGTGCGGGCATCGGGCCGCGGCGCGGCGTACCCTCGACGAAGGCGCCCTGCCAGGGGCCGGCAAGAGCGCTTTCTTCCATCAGGAGATGGGAGGGCTCGTTGCGGTTGTCCGGCATCTGCACCGCCAGCACGCCGCCGGGACGCAGGCCGTCCATCAGTCGGGCCATCAGCGCCACCGGATCGGGCAGCCACTGAAAGACGGCATTGGCGAAGAGCAGGGCAGCCGGCTCGTGCGGGCGCCATCTGGCAAGATCGCATTCGACGAAATCGACGCCCGGCAGGCGCTGGCGTGCGGCCTTCAGCATGTCGCCGGCATTGTCAACGCCGCGCACGCCCCGGCCGGGAAAACGCTCCACCAGCAGCTCCGTCGAGTTTCCCGGCCCGCAGCCGAGGTCGTAGACCGTGCCGGCGACAAGGTCGGCCGGCACCTGCGCGAGCAGGTCGCGGGCAGGGCGGGTGCGTTCGTCCTCGAATTTCAGGTATTGCGCGGCAGACCAGGCCATGCGGGCTCCGTTCAGAGGCTTTCGAGCGTGGGCAGGATGAGAGCGGGGCCGAGGTCGAAATATTCGTCCGGCATGTCGCTACGGTTGATCCAGACGGTGCGGAAGCCGAATTTCGTCGCGCCGGCAATGTCCCAGCGGTTGGAGGACTGGAAGGAGACGGCGTTGGGATAGAGCCGGTAGTTCGTCGTCACGAGATCGTAGACGGCGGGGGCGGTCTTGTAGGTCTTCAGTGCGTCGACCGAGAAGATGTCGTCGATGACGGTGTCGAGCGCGGCATTCTTCACCGCCGAGGCCAGCATGGCGGGCGAGCCGTTGGAGAGGATGGCGATATGCGCGCCGCGCTGCTTCAGCGCTTTCAAGACGGCCGGCACTTCCGGGTAGCAGTCGAGTTTCCAGTAGGCGTCGAGCAGCTTCTGGCGCAGTGCCGGATCGACGCCGCCGATGCGCTTGAACGTATAGTCGAGCGCCTGCTCGGTGAGTTGCCAGAAATCCGCATAGGCGCCCATCAGCGCGCGCGTCCAGGAATATTCGAGCTGCTTGGCGCGCCAGATCTCGGAAAAGATCTGGTAGTTCGGCCCGACATCCCCCGCATGGCGGCGCACAGCCGCGTGCACGTCGAACAGCGTGCCATAGGCGTCAAAGACATAGGCGGCATGGGACATGGGCGGCGATTCCTTCTGGCATTGTCGATGGCGATTGGTCGCCATCGATGTGGGAATGTCAATCGGTCAGACGCGCGGAGCCGCTGCCTCAGAACCGCGTGATGACACTGATGCCGAGGTCGGTCGCCTTGTCCATCGCCATCAGCGCCGGCACGGCCTCATCAAGGCTGATATGGCGGCCGATCAACCGTTGCGGGGCGAGCTTGCCGCTTTCGATCATCGCCAGCATGGCGTCGTAGCGCCAGGCCTGCATGCCGTGGCTGCCGTAGATTTCCAGCTCGTGGCCAATGACCTGCGCCATGGGAATCTTCGGCGTCGCATGGTCGGCGAGCATCAGGCCGACCTGCACATGCCGCCCGCGTCGACGCAGGTTCTTTATCGAGTTGAAGCAAGTAGCGGGAGAGCCGAGCGCATCGATCGAGGCATGCGCCCCGCCGCCGGTGATCTCGCGCACGGCCTCCGCGACATCGGCGACCTCGCGGGCGTTGATGGCGGCGACGGCACCCATCTTCCGGGCAAAATCCAGTTTCTCCACGGATATGTCGATGGCGATGGGATTGGCGCCGAGCGCGGCGGCGATCATGATCGCGGAGAGGCCCACCCCGCCGCAGCCGTGCACGGCCACCCATTCGCCGCCCGTCACCCGCGCCTGGTCGACGACGGCACGGAAGGAGGTGGCGAAGCGGCAGCCGAGGCTGGCGGCCGTCGCGTAGTCGATGGCATCCGGCAGGTGCACGAGATTGTGGTCGGCAAAATCGATGGCGACGAGTTCGGCGAAGGAGCCCCAATGGGTGAAGCCGGGCTGGAACTGTTCTTCGCAAACCTGTTGGTTGCCCGAGCGGCATTCGCCGCAGTGGCCGCAGCCCGAGACGAAGGGCACGGTCACCCGCTCGCCCTCGCGGAACCGGCGCACATTCCTGCCGACGGCCACCACCTTGCCGGCGAGCTCGTGGCCCGGCACATGCGGCAGGCTTATATCCGGGTCGTGGCCCATCCAGCCGTGCCAATCGGAGCGGCAGAGTCCCGTCGCCTCCACCTTGATCACCACGCCGCCGGGCGTCGGCGTCGGGTCCTGCAGGGTGCGGACTTCAGGTGTCGCCTCGAAGGCTTCGTAATACATCGCGCGCATATTGGCTCCCTTCCGGTCAGACGACCCGGCGCATCATGAGGATTTCATCGATCTCGCGGCCTTCATGCAGGAAGCCCGCGGGCATGTACCCGATTTCCGCAAAGCCTTCGCGGCGGTAGAAGGCGAGGGCAGGCGCATTCTCGGCGGTGACGGCAAGCTCGATCTGTCTGAGGCAACTGTCCCGGGCATGGGCCGTGACGGCAGCGAGGAGGGCGCCGGCAACGCCTCGGCCGCGTTCGGCGGTGCGCAGGTAGACCATGACGAGATTGGCGCGATGGGCCATCTTGCTCGTATTGAACCGCATCAGGCCCATCATCCCGACAGGCTCTTTGCCGCGAAAGGCGGCAAAGAGGGCAAGATCGGTGAGAAGCTTGCGGATCGCCTCGTCGGACAGCTTCTCCAGATCCTCCGCGGTGCTGGCGAAGGCGGCGGGGGCCTGCAGAAGGGCCTCGCGCCGGAGCGCGCGAAAGGCCTCGGCATCCTCGGCGGTGAGGCGGCGGATCGGCGGTGGGGCAATGTCTTCTGCGGTCATGCCTTTCTATCGCATGGCCTGCGGCGCCCCGCCAGAATATCACCCATGATAAGGCCTGATGCACCCATTCAACATCTTGAATGGACAAGCGGGGCTGGCTGTCGGAAGGCATTTGTGACTTGACCGGCCCGGCCCACCGGGCGTTGATGGGCGAAAAGGAGTTTTACAAAATGCCAGTCGATACCGCACCACGCTCGACGACCTGGACCTTCGTGGATGGCGAATGGGTTTCAGGCAATCCGCCGCTCATCGGCCCCACCTCGCATGCCATGTGGCTCGGCTCGACCGTCTTCGACGGCGCGCGCTGGTTCGACGGTATCGCGCCGGACCTCGACCTGCATTGCCAGCGCGTCAACCGTTCCGCCGAGGCCCTCGGCCTCAAGGCGGTGGTGACGGCCGAGGAGATCGAGGCGCTGTCCTGGGAAGGCGTCAAGAAGTTCGACGGCAAGACGGCGATATACATCAAGCCCATGTACTGGGCCGAGCATGGCTCGTTCAGCGTGGTTGCGCCGGATGCGGAATCGACCCGCTTCGCGCTTTGCCTCTTTGAGGCGCCGATGGGCGACCCGAACGCGGCGTCCTCGCTGACCGTCTCGCCTTTCCGCCGTCCGACGGTGGAATGCATGCCGACGGATGCCAAGGCCGGCTGCCTCTATCCGAACAATGCCCGCATGCTGGTGGAGGCCCGCAAGCGCGGCTTCGACAACGCGCTGGTCCGCGACATGCTGGGCAACGTCGCCGAAACCGCCTCGTCCAACATCTTCATGGTGAAGGACGGCGTCGTCTTCACGCCCGCCGCCAACCGCACCTTCCTTGCCGGCATCACGCGCACCCGCGTCATCGGCCTCCTGAACGAAGCCGGTTTCGAGGTGGTCGAAACGACGCTGACGGTCGCCGATTTTGCGGCCGCCGACGAGATCTTCACCTCGGGCAACTACTCCAAGGTGGTTCCGGTGACGCGGCTCGACGACCGCGATCTCCAGCGCGGCCCGATCACCGCCAAGGCGCGCGACCTCTATTTCGACTGGGCGCATTCCAACGGCGACGCGTGACTGCGATAGACGGCCAAACAGAAACGCCGGGGCAGGACCCCGGCGTTTTCCGTTTCGGATACGCTTCGCCTTACTCGGCGGCGACGATCTTGCCGTCTTCCCACTTGAAGAGCGAGAAGCTCTGCGAGGTGAGGTCGCCGTTCTCGCCATAGGTCAGCTTGCCGATGGCGGTTGGGATGGCTTCACCGGACTTCAGGGCGGTTGCAACGGCGGCGGAGTCTTCTGCGCTGCCGGCCTTCTCGATGCCGGCCTTCAGAATTTCGACGGCGGCGTAGGCGTTGAGCGTGAAGGCTTCCGGCGGGATGCCCTTTTCCTTCAGCACGGCGACGGCAGCCTGCGAGTCGGGGCTCTTCAGCGCGTCGGAGGCGTTGGTGAAGAGCGTGCCGGCTGCTGCTTCGTTGCCGATTGCCCAGTATTCGCTGTTCGAGAGGCCTTCACCGCCGATGATCGTGGCGTTGACCGACAGGTCCTTCAGCTGGCGGGCAAGCAGGCCGCCTTCCGGATGGTAGCCGCCGAAATAGATGACTTCGACGCCGTCGGCCTTGAGGCGGGTGATCAGTGCGCTGAAATCCTTGTCGCCCGGGGTGACAGAATCGTAGAGAGCCTCGGTGACGCCGCCCTTGTTCAGCGCGGCCTTGAAGGAATCGGCCAAGCCTTTGCCATAGGCGCCCTTGTCGTGAACCACGGCGACCTTCTTGTCCTTCAGGTTTGCCAGCACATAGGCGGCGGCAACTTCCGCCTGCTGGTCGTCGCGGCCGCAGGTGCGCAGCACGTTGGTGAGGCTGCGGGCCGTCAGGTCCGGCGCCGTCGCCGTCGGGGTGACCATCAGCACGCCGTTTTCGGCAAAGACGTCGGAGGCCGGGATGGCGACGCCCGAGGTCACCGGGCCGACGACGAAGCGGATGCCTTCACCGACGATCTGGTTGGCGGCCGAAACGCCCTGCTTGGGCTCGCCCGCATCGTCGGCCAGCTTCAGCACGACCTGTTCGCCCATAATGCCGCCGTTCTTGTTGATCTGGTCGACAGCCGCCTGCGCGCCGTTCTTCACCTGGTCGCCATAGGCGGCGACCGGGCCGGTCAGCGGGGCGACGAGGCCGATGACGATGTCCGCCTGGGCGAGCGGGGCAAAGGCGACGGATGCGGCGAGCAGGGCGCCGGCAAAAATCTGCTTCTTCATGGAATTCTCCTCAACTGGGGCCATGGAGTGGCCCGGTCGCAGATGCTCACGCGCCCGGACGGCGCAGGCCGGATTCCGATGCGGAGCGGGTTCTTTCACGGTCCGGAACAATCGTTCGCGAAGGGCCGGCGTGCTGCAGATTGATTAGGCCGGAAGGGGAAAAAGCGCAACAAAATAATGCATTTGCATATTTGATGGGCGGATCACTTGCGTGAATGGAAGGCGGTATTGGGCATTTGAATCAAAACGGATTGTTAAGATTTACGATTTATAAATATCCGGAAATTTTGAGGATCTGCGATGCGTTGCGTCTTGATCGTCGTCCTCTTGTTGCTCGCCGGATGTGCGTCTGTTCCAAGGCAGACGCAGAACGCCTGTGCCATCTTCGAGCAACGTGACGGCCTGTTCGACAACTGGCGGCGAGCCGCCTACCGCGCCGAGCGCGAATATGGCGTGCCCGTTCCCGTGCTCATGGCGACGATCTACACGGAGTCCGGCTTCCGGCACAATGCGCGCCCGCCGCGCACGAAGCTCCTGGGTTTCATTCCATGGAAACGCCAGTCGACCGCGCTCGGCTTTTCGCAGGCGCTGGACGGCACCTGGGCGCAGTACAAGCGCGTGACCGGCCGCTGGACCGCCAACCGTACGGACTTCTCCGACGCGATCCGCTTCATCGCCTGGTATCACGCCGAGAGCAACCGCAAGAACGGCATCGCCCTTACCGACACCTACCGCCTCTACATCGCCTACTATCACGGCCATGCCGGCTATTCGCGCGGCAACTGGAGCGGTACCTCCAAGGCCGGCGCGAAGCGCGCAGCCAACATGGCGGCCAGCTATTCGCGCCAGCTGAAGAATTGCGGTGCGTGGTAAGGGACGGCCGACGGCGTAGCCGTCGACCGGACGATCCGTGCGATCGGTCTGGATGACGGCCCGCCCCTCGGCCGTGTACACTGGTGTCTCCACGCGCAAATTCTCGCTGGGACAGGAGGCCGTCTTTGCCCACGCCCGTGATCGTTGTCGGTTATGATGCGGCATGGCCGGATCGGTTCTCGGAGGTTTCACAATCTCTTCGGGCGCTGCTTGGCGATGCGGTTCATGCGGTGGATCATGTCGGAAGCACTGCGGTGCCGGGTCTTGCGGCAAAGCCGGTCATCGATGTCGATGTGACGCTCTGCAGCCGGGAACGCATCGAGGCCGCCTGCCGGTGCATGGCGGATGCGGGGTACGGTACCCGGGGAAACCGCTATGACGACGACATGTGGGCCTTCCTGTCAAAAGGGGAGCCTGCCTGCCGCGTCTATCTGTGCCCGCCGGAAAACGAAACGCATCGAAGGCGCCTGGTCTTTCGGGATCGGCTTCGTCAGGACGGTGCGCTTCGCGCCGCCTATGGTGCATTGAAGCAGCGGCTTTCCGTACAGTTTCCCCTGGATGGGGATGCCTACACCGCAGCAAAGCGGAGTTTCATCGAGGCGGCGATCGGCAGCTCGCCTCTGTCAGGCCGATAGGCTCCGGTTTCAGCCCCTGAGCCGGTAGCATAAAATTTTCTCCCCCTTGTCGGATCGGTTGCGCGACACACGTCCTTGTCATGTCCAAACCAAAGGAGGAGACGATCATGACCTATGTCGATGGATTCCTGCTGGCCGTGCCGAAGGCCAATCTGGAACGGTACAAGGACATGGCGCGCACGGCGGGCGATGTCTGGAAGGAACACGGCGCAATCGACTATGTCGAATGCATCGGCGATGATGTGCCCTATGGCGAGCTCACCTCGTTTCCCCGCGCCGTGCTGGCGAAGGACGACGAGGTGGTGATCTTCTCCTGGGTCACCTACACGTCGCGGGCGTCACGTGACGAGATCCTTGCCAAGGTGATGGCGGACGAGCGCCTGAAGGGCGGCGACTGGAAGGACGTCTTCGACGGCAAGCGCATGATCTATGGCGGCTTCGAGGCGGTCGTCGAGTTGTGAGGCGGAGGGGACTGCGCTAAACCGGTCGGAACCGGAAGAAAGGAAGCGCCATGACGAACCTCTACTATGCGATCGTCGGATCCACGACCGACACGAACATGGGGCTGGCGCGCTTCATGGGGGTCATCCTTGCCTTCATCGTGGTCGTCGGTACCCTGTTCTGGGCCATCGGCGGCTGACGCCATGCCGCAAAAGAGCGTGACGGTTCCGACCCGCGGACAGGGGCTCTACGAATTCACCGACGAGGCGACGGCCTTCGTGCGGGGCGCCGGCGTGGAGGAGGGGTTGCTGACGGTCTTCGTCCGCCACACCTCCTGTTCGCTGCTCATTCAGGAAAATGCCGATCCGGATGTCCGGCGCGATCTTGACCAGTTCTTTCGCCGCCTCGTGCCGCCCTCGGACGATCCGGCGATGCGCTGGATCGTGCATACGCTGGAGGGGCCCGACGACATGCCGGCCCATATCAAGGCAGCGCTGACATCCGTTTCGATCGGCATACCGGTTTCCGGCGGCCGGCTTGTGCTCGGCACCTGGCAGGGCCTCTATCTTTTCGAACATCGCGACCGACCACACCGGCGCGAAATCGTGCTGCATCTCGGGCCTTGACGGAACCGGCCCGCAGGATGGAACGTTCCTGTGCCGGTCCCTCTGAGCGTGGCATGGTCAGTCCCGTCCATGGACCGCGTTCTTGGGCCCTGGTTCCCGCCCGACACCAATGGGGCCAATGGGCTTGCGCATCGCCGGCTCTGAAGGAGAAGTTCATGGTCAATACCGAAAGCATCAACCACGCCGTCATCGAGGCCCTGAACGCCCGCGACTTTGCCGCGCTTGCCGGCAAGGTTCACGAGGATGTCGCGATTTCCGGCATCGGCGAGGGCATGGACAACGGCCGCGACGCGCTGCGCGATCGTCTCGCCCGGCATTTCGAGGCCTTTGACGAAAGGTACGGCGACGCGCTGGTGATGAGCGACGCGCTCGGCAGCAATGTCGCGATCCGCCTGACGGCGCGCGGCAAGTCTGCGGCGGGCGATGCCTATTCGAAGGAGAAGATCCTGCTGCTCGAACTCGAGGAGGGGACCATCACCCGCATCGCCTTCTTCACCAGTTCATGAAGTTGAACGGAGGCTGAACGACGGCTTCGGCCTGCATTCAGCCTCGCCCCTCTAAGGTCTCCTCAATCGCCGGACGAAACGACCCGGCCGGTGTGAACAGGAGATCCCTCGATGACCAGCTTTCTGAAAAAATCCCTTCTTGCCGTCGTTCTCGGCCTCGGTGCGCTGACGGCCGCCATGCCGGCGGCGTCCGCTGCCAATATCGAGCTGTCGATCGAGCCGGCGGGATACCGCAACGGCTTCTACGAGGTGCACGACCAGGACTGGCGCCGCGACCGCTGGGATCGCCGTCATGACCGCCGTCAGGGCGAATGGGGCCGCCGCGGCCGCTGCGACCTCGGCTTTGCCGTCGCCAAGGCCCGTGACCATGGCCTGCGCCGCGCCCGCATCGCGGACGTGACGCCGCGCAAGGTCGTCGTCGACGGTTTCCGCCGCGATGGCTACAGCCGCATCGTCTTTGCCAACGACCGCCATTGCCCGATCCTCTGGCGCTGATGACGGGGGCCGGCACGCCGGCCCGTTCCCCGGAACGCCGTTCGTCACGTCACCCCCGGCCGGCGAACGGCCACCCTCCCGGTCCTGCCGGGAGGGTTTTCGCGTTTTGCGACGATGCATGACGCATGCCGCACATAGTGCAGCGACACATCCTGCGCCGGGAAACGCATCGATCTGAAGGATTTTCCCCAAGTGCCGGTCGCGGCGTCGGTTTTCCATGCCCGGTGGCGCAGGGAGGGGCGGCCTTGCCATTCGCGCTGTTGCGCAACGAAAAAAGGGCCGGCACGACGCCAGCCCTTTCTTTCATTCCCGTCGTTCGGCTCAGTTGCCGAGTGCGAAGGTCACGTTGACGGTGACGGAGTAGCTGTTCTCGCCGGTGGCGAGCGGCACGGCGCCGCCTTCGGCATAGTCCTTGGCCATGGCGCGCATCATCGGCATGGGTTCTGCGCGATAGGTGGTTTCGGAGATTTCAAGCACGCGGCCGAGGCCGACGCCGGCAGCATCCGTCAGTTCCTTGGCCTTGGCCATGGCGTTCTCGACGGCCTTCTTGCGTGCCGCGCTGACGGCGGTGTCCGGCTTGTCGTTGACGAAGCGGATGCCGTTGCCCTGGTTGGCGCCGAGCGTCACGGCCTTGTCGAGGATCTCGCCGAGCTTGGAAAGGTCGCGCACGCGCAGCGTCACCGTGTTGGTGACCTGGAAGCCGATCAGCACCGGCGGCGGGTTCTCGCCGGTCGAGCTCTGCGGATACTGGTACTGCGGGTTGATCATGAAGCCGGAGGTCTGCAGGTCGCGCTCGGCAATGCCGGCTTCCTTCAGGGCGGCCAGGACGTCGGCCATGGCCTTGTTGTTGGCGTCGAGCGCCTCGCGGGCGGTCTTGGCGTCCTTGACGACGCCGAGGTCGATCAGGGCCATGTCGGGCGCCATTTCCGCGCTGCCTTCGCCGGTCACGACGATGGTCGCCTCGCGCGGCTTTGCACTGTCCTGCGCCTGCGCGGCCAGGGGAAGGGCAGCGGCGAGAGCCAGCGAAAGCGCGACGATGCTGGCGCCCGTGCGGCGGCCCAGAGTTCCGTAGAACATAAAGAAAATCTCCTGATGGTTGCGTCCCTTACGCCGTTCTTCGCCCGTGATTGTGTAGAGAATACGGCGGCGCTTGTGAGGCCCGCCGAATTCGTCTAGACGATCTCTACACGTCGGCCGCCATTGACCGACGCCCCCGGCCCTGCGCCGGGCCGGGCCTGTAGCTCAATGGTTAGAGCCGGCGGCTCATAACCGCTTGGTTGGGGGTTCGAGTCCCTCCGGGCCCACCAAAAATACTGTTAAAACAATCACTTGCAGAGTGGTTAGCCGCGGCGGTTAGCCAATCGGTTAGCCTGAGGGCTTTTTCGATTGGTATTTCTTCGACACTTTCGTCATCCCGTCGCGAGCGAGTCGCTGCTGTTCAGCTGCCCGGCTGTAGAGTTCGGCGTGCGCGATATCGTCATGCCCGAGCGTTTCCATAAGCTGTCTCGTAGTCGCGCCGGTCTCCGCCAGCATTTTCCCCAAGGTTTTCCTCAGCCCATGCATGGTGCAGCCTTTGGGCATTCCGGCGCTATGGGTCCAATCAGCCATTCTCCCCGTGATTGACTTCTCGGAAAAGGCTTCACCGTAGGCGGTGACGAGAACTGTGCCTGACTTTCGGTCCAGAGGCGCCAAGGCTTCTTTCAGCATGGGGGTAATCGGCAGTATAAGCGTCTTGTCACCCTTCTTGGTGATCAGAGTGACCGTGCCGTTTTTGAAATCGAACCAATCCCACCGCAGGCGGGCGACGTCCGACCGGCGGTTTCCAAGCCATAGTGCCAGCGAGTAGGCAGTTCGCGGCGTCGTCCCGATGGGCCAGCGAGCTTCAAACATTTCACGCTCGCGGTCTGTCCAAGCGCGCCAACCTTTGTATTCGGGCCGATAATTCAGCTTCCACGTCGGATCGGTCTCGATCCATTCCTCGTCTAGAGCGACGAGCAGCATCTTTCGTATCGTCACGACCAGATGCTTCGCCTTGTGCGGCGTCGAGCTGTATCTCCCCAGGATTTCCTTCACATGCCGGCGCTTCATGTCGCGAACCGGCATGTCGCCCCACAACTCGGGCTGTCCATCCAGCACAGGCAGTTCAAGGAAGATCTCGGCTAGGGTTGTATTTTTGGTGACGCTGGCTGCATCTAGGGAGAGCCATTCCGGCGTTCGCTTCACCTTCGCCCATGCGGCGCGGAAGGTGCCCGGCATCGCAGCCCCGGGCATTGCGACAACCGCGGCAGTGCGCGGCGTTCTGCCCTCGATCGCTGCCTGATATGCTTCCTCGAAAGCGGTGTCGCCCGGGAAGCCCTTCAGAGAGATTGTCGTCTTACCGCGCCTATACCGCCAACGGGTGGTCCCGTGGCGGTCAGTAAAGGACGATAGGTAGGGGCGATTTTCTTCCATTCACCATGCTTACGCGCCTAGCCGGCGCCGTGACAAGATGGCGTCGATCTTGTTTTCCGCTTCAGACGGCAAGTCAGAGAAAGCGGCGTCGATAGCGATCCGGTCCCAAAGAACGCGCCCATCGACACGTTTCGGCCGCGGCATGCGTCGATCCGATACCATTTCGTCAAACTTTGTCGTTCCGACGCCTATGTATCGCGCGGCTTCCTCTCGTGACATCCCGCGGGGAGGATAGGCCAGAACATCGGGTAGCCTGCTCATTCTCGCGGCTCCTTCTCCAGCGCAGCGCGACGGGAATGCTGAGCTGCATTGACCACGCTCACCAGTTCATGGACGATGTATGGCGGGAACCGGAAGCCAATGTTGCAGATGCGATCAAGCACTACCGCCGACCACCCTGTTTCATCAGTGGTCAAAAGCTTGGCCGTTTCCTCCAGGCTCATCGGAAGGCGTTCAAGCCTATCCTCGTATCCCATCTTGGTCTGATACGGGCGCCAGATTTGAGTGAGTGCGAATTCCTCTAGATCTGTGACGCGCTTCATGTCCGCTCTCCCATATTGCGGATGGCAGCGGCAGCCAGACGGAAATCGCCGACTGTAGCGACGATCTTGATTTCGTCGCCAAGCCCGTTGAACAGTACGGGGTGGCGATCTGGCGTGCGAAGCAGCCCACAAGGCAGACCGTCGGCCGTCTCATACTTGAAAAACGGCTCCAGCGCCTTTCGTATCTCGTCCTTCTCCGCGCGGAGAGCTGCGATCTCGGCCATGTAGGCTTCCAGCTTGTCTGCGGCTTCCGCCCGTTCTTCGTCCCGGCGCTTTCTGCTTCCCGACGAGCCATCCCAAGGATTCCGCAGCCGCTCTACCAGATCATGTGTCATGGTTGCCTCCTGGGTAGGCTCCAGTTGTTTCTATGGAGGCGCGAGGCTCAAAAGCATCCCAATCTCGCGGCGCGGCCATCTTCTCGCGAAGCTCGCGCACCTTCTCAGGCTCGATATCAACCGTCTCGCACTCGCCGGTCTGGTCGTTGTACCGGGAGGCGAACACAGCGTCCTCGTGTCGTGTGGTACGACGAACCGCACCTCGGGTGCGCTCCTCGTAAACCCCGTAGCCTTTGCCGAAGACAGCACCGGCGGCGAAAAGGAAAACAGCGAACTGGCCGACATCGGAGCGGATAACGGCGACGGTTGCGCCGAACAGCCCCATGGCTGCGCCAGTTATCATCAGGGCGCGAGGTGTCATGACTGCTCTCCGGCTGTTTCTGAGGGAACGTCGATGGGTGGATGAACGACTTTAACTCCAGCCACGAAGGCGCGACGGACCATGTCAGCGGTTCCGCGACCGCCTGGAAACGCAACGATCATGTCCGGCTTGAGGCCAAGCATGTTCTGGTTGCGACGAGGCCCGGCTGACTTGCCGAACTTCGCCCATTGGGCTGGAACCGGATGGACGGAGACATTGTTGATCTTAGCCCATGAGCCGGACAACCTGTCAGCGCCGGAGGCATTGCCATGTATCAGCAAGGTAATGGGTGTTTCTTTGTGGATGCGATCGAGCGCAGCTTTCAAAGCGATGAAATCCCAGAAGTCGCGTCCGCCGCAGACGATGATACGGGTCATTCTGCGCATCCCTTCGATAATGTGGCGGAGCCGCCCGCCTCTGCACTGTCTGCGATACGGGTGGTGGAGAGGGCGGCGCGAATGTCGGTTGCACCACGATTTGCAAAGAAATGGACGCGCTCCAAGACGTCAGTTTTTGTGCGAGTTTCGGTGATGTCCTCGCAGGCGATCCGGTTAAACTCTTCGTAGGCGGCCATGAGCGCTTTCTTTAGCGCCATCGGCTGCGTCTGTTCGATAGAGAGAGCTGCGGAGATGAAAGGCATCAGCGCTTCGGCAAGCGTCCCAGCCCCGAGCGAATGGT
>NZ_SHMI01000048.1:0-19717 GCF_004284735.1 Shinella sp. JR1-6
CCGACGCGACAAGCGGCTTGCCGCGCCTGCCCCTTGATCCGGGCGGCCGGCGATGTCAGGGGCGAAAGAGATGATGCCGTCGCCCCGTCATGTCCATTTGACGATAAGACCGCCCAGCACTATGTTGCGAGTTAACAACTAACTCAGCATCCTGAGAGACATGGGCTCCGGGCGGTTGGGGGAAAAGCCGGCGCAAGCCGGTTTTTTTATGCCTTGGAGCAAGGAGTGCCAGCGTTAAGCGCGCAATGCGGCCCGTCGCCGGGCCTCAGTGCCGGGGGCGCACGCCACCGACGGACAAGCGATCGTCACCGGGATCGGCGGAGACGGCCGCAGGCTGGCTCCGTGCCTGCGTGGAGCGCGGCCGACCGGAACGGGGGGTGGCCCAACAGGATACCGAAGAAGATCACCCTCATGGAAAAACGCCCGTTTCCCACGAGGCTCCGGAAAACCCTACGGCGCTATTGGAGAGCGCGGGTTTCCTCCGCCTGCTCCGCTCACCGGCAAGGCCGGTTCGCTGCGGCCGCGGCCGCGCCGTCCTCACGGCGCTGCGGCTGGAAAACGGGCCCCACCGCCGGAAGACGGGCAGTACGAGGAGCGCAGGATCGCGATCGACGAAGCCCGTCCTCATGCAAAGGGCGCGTCCGTATCAAGGATCAGACGAGTTCCAGGTGAAGCCTTCGACCGACGGCATTGGCAGCGCGGGCAAGCACTGCAAGCGTTACCCCTTGATACTCGGGGTCAAGAAGCCGGTCGATCTGCGATCGACTGGTATGCAGCCGCTTCGCCATCTCGGCCTTGCCAATGTTCTGCTCTTTCATCGCCTGTTCAAGCTGATACGCGAGCACCCTTGGCACCCTCACTAAAAGCCGGATTGCCGATGAAGACGCATAGCGGACAATCTCTATCCAAGCGTGACGGCGGAGGCGGCCGGGACGGCTCAGTGCTCACACCGAGCGCGGCCGATCGGAACGGGCAGTGGTCCGACAGGATGCCAGAGAACCTCGCCATTATTGAAAAACTAACGCTTCCCACTAGGCTCTGGAAAACCCTACCGGGTAGTCAGGATTCGCCGAATAGGATGCAGGACCGCTGAAACGCCTCCAAGGCCGACCCGATGGCCGGACGAGCCTTGCTTCCTTTCGCAACCGCTGAGAACAATCGCCTCTGGGTGACGGGGCGCAGGTCCAGACAGCGAAAATCAGGATCGATCTTTATGTTGTGCGTCGCGAGGCCTGGAAGTACCGTGACGAAGTTTCCGGTCCGCACGAATTCCAGCGTGGCGGCAATGTTGCGGCAGCTCGCCATGACGTTCGGCGAGTATCCTTCCGCGTGGCACGCATTGACGATGAAGGACTGATAGCCGACGGCGGCCTGATTCAGCGCCCATTTCTCCTGCGCCAGCTCCCATAGCTCCACCGTGCGGCGGCCGGCCCCCGCAAGCCGATGATCGGTCGATACGACGGCCTTGAAGGGGTCGATATAGAGCGGCTCGAAATCGAGCTGAAGCGCGAAGTTCTCCGTTCCTGTCAGGTCGTCGACGATGGCGATGTCGACCTGTTTCGCCGCCGTTGCCTTGAGGCCGTCTCCCGGCTCCATCTCGTTGAAGAAGATTTCAAGCGACGGATGATGCTTCACCAGATGCGTTATCGCCTGGGGAATGATGGTGGCAGCCGCCGAGCCGAACGCGGCGATGCGCAACTCGCCGGTGACTGTTTGCGCGGTGCGCGCCAGGTCTGCTTCCACCTCATTCACGGCCTGCAGGATGCCGCCGACTCCGGCAAGGAGACGCTCCCCAGCCGATGTCCATCGCACGCCCTTGCCGGAGCGCTCAAACAAGACGAGACCGACTTCCTTCTCCAGAAGCGAAAGCTGCTGGGAAACGGCAGGTCTCGTCAGGTTCAGCGATCGAGCGACCGCCGAGATAGTGCCGAGGACCGAAAGCTCGTGGAGGAGCTGCAACCGCGACAGGTTTAGCATGTTGTCACCCGTAAGTTTTACTTACATGCACTGTTATCAAGCGTCGCCTTTTCTTTCACTCTGTTTCTGCGTTCAATAGCAAAAAAGGGGAACAAATCCAAAGAACAAGATCCTCGACAGTGCGTGCTGCGAGATTGCTCTTCTTTGCCTTCCCCTTTGAACAAAAGCTTTGTTGCGCATCATAAGGAAGGTGCAGGATGACTACGATTGCATTCATTGGCGTTGGTCGCATGGGTTCGAGAATGGCGCTCCGCCTGCTCGATGCAGGCCACGTCGTTCACGTCTTCGACCCCAATACGTCCGCCACCGCCGAGCTCGCGGAAAAAGGCGCAGTCGTGGAGACCTCGGCGAAAGCCGCTGCCGCTCCGGCGATGTTCGTCCTTAGTAGTCTTCCGAGCCCGGCCACGCTGCGCGATGCTATTGCGGGTGAGAACGGCATTTTGAAGACTGTGGCCGCCGGCGCGACGGTTATCGACTTCAGCACGGTCGATGCTTCGACGACCAAGGACGTAGCGGCACTCTGCGAAGCCAGGGGCGTCCACTTCATGGATGCGCCGGTCAGCGGTGGCGTCGCCGGCGCGGGTGCGGGTACGCTTCTTGTCATGGCTGGCGCTAGCCAGGATGTCCTCGATGCGGCCCGCCCCGTCCTCGGCCCGATTGCTGGCCGTATCGTGCATTGCGGCCCGGTCGGTTCCGGCCAGTTGACCAAGCTCGCCCATAACCTTCTGACCGCGATCAACACGGTTGCCCTCGGTGAAGTCCTGTCGGCAAGCGTCAAATCCGGCGCGAACCTCTCCGTCCTGACGGAGGTTCTCTCCGGTGGCCTCGCGGGTAGCAAGATGCTCGACTACCTGCCCAAGACCCTCTTCACTGAGGAGCGTCCGGCAAACTTCGCCCTCAACCTGATGCACAAGGACATTTCCCTGTGCCTCGAGGAGTTCTCTGCGTACCCCATGCCGCTCGGACAGATGGTCCGCCAGATTTACAACATGGCGCGTGCCGAAGGCCTCGGGGCCAAGGATTCCACGAGTGTCGCGGAAGTTTTCGAGAACCTTCTGAAGGTCGATCTGCGCCTGCCCGCAAGCGCCTGATCACCGGCATCGAAACAAGGAAAACACAATGTCCCAGACAAAAGAAGCCGTGAACAGCAAGGCGGAGATCGCACTCCCAACCGCCGGCCTTTCGGGTCAACTGATCGACGGCGCGTGGGTCATGCCGGCCGCCGGCGCGACGCTTGACGTCACCAATCCGTGCCGAAGCAGCGTCATCACGGCACTCGGCGCGGCCGACAAGCAGGACGTCGATGCGGCGGTCGCAGCCGCAAAGGCAGCTTTCCCCGCTTGGCGGCGTCTCGCATCCCGCACGCGCGGCGCGCTCCTGACGGAGCTTGCCAATCGCGTCGCAGCGCATTCCGAGGAGATCGCCCGTATTCTCGCGGCCGAAACCGGTAACGCCTTGCGCACGCAGAGCCGCCCGGAGGTGATGAGCTCCGTCGAGGTGCTGCGCTACTACGGCGGCACGGTCGCCGAACAGAAGGGCGAAACGCTCCCGCTCGGCCCCGGTCTCTTCAGCTACACGACACGTGAACCGCTTGGCGTCGTCGCTGCCATCATTCCCTGGAATTCGCCGCTGGTTCTCGCCGCCGTGAAGATCGGCATGGCCCTCGGCACCGGCAATACGCTGGTGCTCAAACCGGCGGAAGATGCGCCGCTCGCGGTCATCCGGGTTGCCGAACTTGCAGCCGACCTGTTCCCCAAGGGCGTCTTCAACGTCGTAACCGGCGTCGGCGAAGTAGCGGGCGCTGCGCTTTCCGGCCATCCGGACGTCGCGAAGATCTCGTTTACGGGTTCGGTCGAAGTCGGCAAGCTGGTGGCGCATGCCGCAGCCGACCGCATTGCCCGCGCCACGCTGGAGCTGGGCGGCAAGAGCCCGACCATCGTCTATCCGGATGCCGCGACCGACGACAGGATCGACGGCCTTGCCGTAAACATCATTGGCGCGATGCGCTTCGCCCGACAGGGCCAGTCCTGCACGGCCGGTTCGCGTCTCTACGTCCACCGGGACGTGTTCGAACCGGTTTTGGCTAAGGTGGTGGAGAAGCTGGCCGGGATGAAGATCGGTGACGCCCTCGACGAGGAAACCGATATCGGCGCGATCATAAACGAAGAGCGCTATAGCGCGGTTCGTGAATTTATCTCCGAAGCGGTCAGCGCAGGTGCTGAGGTCGTGACCGGCGAAGTACCGTCTGCCGTCGGCGAAAGCGTCGGTTTCTTCCCGAAGCCCACCATTCTCAAGGGCCTTACCAACGACTGGCGCATTGTGCAGGAAGAGGTTTTCGGCCCGGTTCTCGTCGCCATTCCGTGGAGCGATGAAGACGAGGTCATCGCCTGGGCCAACGACACCCACTATGGTCTCGCCGCCTACATTTTTGCGAACGACCTGACCACGGCTCTCAATGCGGCCGGCCGCATCGACGCCGGCTGGTTGCAGGTCAACCGCGCCGGTGGCCAGATTCCCGGCATGTCCTACGGCGGCGTCAAGCAGAGCGGCATCGGCTCCGAATACTCCATCGAAGGTGCTCTCGAAGCCTATACGGCGCGCAAGAGCGTCACGGTCAATCTCTGAAGCCAACGGCAAGAGCCAAATCGATGTCAAAAACGATTCCCATCAATCGCGAACTGACTGCCGCCGATATCGATCGACTAAGCGTCTTCGGTGAGCGTTTCGATCGACTGATGACATTGGAGGTCCGCCCCCTTACGGGCGGGCTTCCCGCCGGGATCGTCGTTCCGACTTATCTGGCGTGCCGGGAAGCGCAGGGCGAGCCGTCCTCGACGCTCGCGGCGCGAAAGCTGCTTGCTGCAATCCGTCCCGGTTCCGACGTCGTGATCGCGACCGGCGCTGGCGTCTCGCCGAAGCTGCCGCTTGGGGAAACCGACGGTCCCCCCGGCGCAGTGGCGCTTGCGCGCAGTCTGGCGCTCGGCTTCGGCGCGAACGTGACGCTCGTCGCGCAGGAAGAACATATGCCAGCCATCGATGCCTGCGTTCGCGTCATCGAGGACTTGGCCTCATCGCGGGGCGTGATCGCGACGGCGATTTTTCCGAAGGGCCAGGCGGAAGGGCTTGCAGCCGCCGCAAACATCTTCAACCGGCAGAACCCGGCCGCCTTGATATTCGTCGAGCGCGACGGTCCGAATGAGGCGGGACATTATCACGGCGTTCGCGGTGATCGCCGTCCGCCGGGAACGGTCGCCGATATCTATCGCCTGGCGGACGAGGCGAAGAAGAGAAACGTCCTGACGGTCGGGATCGGGGACGGCGGAAACGAAATCGGCTTCGGCAAGATCCGGCAGGCCGTTGCCGGGCTCCTGCCGCGCGGCGGCCGCTCACAACCCGATGAAACGGGTGTCGTGACCGTGACGGAAACGGACGTTCTCGTCAGCGCTTCCGTCTCCAACTGGGGAGCCTATGCCATTTCCGGCGCGCTGGCGATTGCGCTTGGTGACGAGACGCTTGCTCATAGCGGCGACCGGGAGCATGCGTTTATCGTCGCCTGCATCGCGGCTGGCGCTCTCGACGGAGCGACCGCGCGTCCCGCCCTTGCCGTCGACGGTATTGACTGGCGCGGCCATTCGGGCGTCGCGGAGCTGATGCGCAGCATCGCGGTCGCCGCCAATTCCAAATCTGAAACCAAAAACGCGGCCACAGCATCCGGCGAGACGGAGCTGCTGATTTTATCGGTGCTCGATGATGCACAGGCCACAGGAGGTTGTCACTCATGAGCGCATCAACGCAAAAGGCCGAAACCGCGCCCGTTCGCACGGACGCCTTCGGCAACGCGATCGATCCCGTCGTCGGCTTCGCGCGCGGGCCGATCATCCGGTCCAGCATCGAGGAGGCCAAACGCCTTCGCCACGGCCAGGCCGTTGCGGCAAGGCGCGTGCAGGAACGCGGCCCGCGGTCGATCGGGGTGTTCACGGGCAACCAGCGCGATTTTCCGGTGCGCCCGGAAGACATCGCGACCAATTGCGAGGAATGGGTCGGCCCCGGCCTCTATGCCGAGGAGCTGCGTAGCGTCGCCGTCGAGCATCTCGGCGGACGTGATGGCGACGGCTGCGCCGTCTTCAACAGGACGAGCGCCGGGATCGTGGCGACGATTGCCGCCCTTGCTGGCGGGAAGCCAGTCCTGTCAGTCGTGCCGGCCGGCGACCGGTCGCATGCTTCGGTTGTGCGCGGCAGCGCGCTCGCCAGGGTCGAATTGCGGGAGGTTCCGTCCGACAGGGACTGGCGCGCCCATATCGGAGATTGCCATCTGGTCATCGTCACGACGGTAACAAGCGCCTTGGCGCGGCTCGACGACGCACTTGCCGTCGCCGTGATCGAGAAAGCGCACAAGGCCGGCGCGATCGTCCTTCTCGACGAAGCCTACGGCGCCCGTCTTCGCCCCGTCCTGCATGGCGGGCAGAAGGCACTTGCGCTCGGCGCGGACCTCGCGATTACCAATTGCGACAAGGCCGGGCTTTCGGGGCCGCGCGCCGGCGTGCTAGTTGGTCGGTCCGGGCTGGTCATGGCATCTGCCGCCAAGGCCGCCGAATATGGCATGGAAGCGCGCGCGCCGATCGCCGCCGCTGCCCTTCGCTCGCTGCAAAAGTTCGACCCCGGTCACCTGACGCAGGAAGCAGCCGCCGGACAGGAGCTTGCTGCCGCGCTTGAGGCAAAAATGGGTGCAGGCATCGTCGTGCGCAGCGATCTCGGCCCGATGGTCGACGAGAACGCAATACTTGCCGTCATCCTCGAACGTGCGTCAGTCTCGGCGGATGCGATCGCCGTCGTGCCCTGCGAGGCGACCGCCGCGCTCGGGATGTTGCTGCTGGAAGATCACGGCATCCTGACGGTCAACACCCACGGCCAGCCGGGCGCGCGCGTCTCGCTGCGCCTCAAGCCGACGCTTGACGCCCTTGCAAGCGTCGGAGGCGTGAGTGCCGTCGTGGATGCAGTGGACGACTGCCTCGGTAAGATCGCCGCCATCGTCACGGATGAAAACGCCATGAGAACGCTGATCCTGGGGGAATTCGCATGAGCGCTTCGAATCTTGCCGCAATCGACGAGCGCCTGGACCGGCTTGTCAATCTCGACCTCGGCGGCCGCGGTGTAGAGCATCTTCATGCCGCGAGCCGGCAGTTGCTCGGGGCATCGCCTGTCGGTGCGGCCGCCGACCGTCTGGCGGCGCTGAAGCACGAGGATGTGGTCCTGGCGACGACGGGCTCCGTCTCCCGCGCCTGGATCTCGCCCGAGATCGGCGAGAACGACGGCCCCGCCGGATTGGCAGCCGTCGTCCGTGCCGTCAGCCTGTCTCGCCGGGCCTTGTGCGTCGTCCTTGCCGAGGCGACCCTGATCGAACCGATCGGCAAGCTCCTGACGGCAGCCGGCGTCACGGTCGTTCCGGTCGAGCAAGGGAAGATCGCCGCGCGCGACAAAAGCCTCACCGTCGTGTCGATCCTGCCCTTCACGACGCGGGACGAGGACGCCGGCGCTGAAGCCGCCCGCATCCTGGATGAGCTGAAGCCGGCTCTGCTTTTCTCGACCGAACGGGTCGGCCGCAATGCCGATGGCATCTATTGCAGCATGCGCGGCGTCGACTACGGCATGGATCGGGCGCGCATCGACTACGTGTTCGACGAGGCCGTCCGGCGTGGCCTGCCGACGGTGGCGGTCGGTGACGGCGGCAATGAAATCGGCATGGGCGCGGTGGCGGAGGCGGTCCGGGCGCATGTCCGCTTCGGTGACGCTCGTCCCGAGGGCGGGGCCGGCATCGGGGCGACTACCGGCGCCGACATCCTCGTCACGGCGGCGGTGTCGAACTGGGGCTGCTATGCCATCGTCGGGGCGCTTGCCGCGCGGCTGAAGGATGCACGGCTGGTCCACACAGCCGAAATGGAAAACACTCTTTTGAAGCGGGGCGTCGATATCGGCCTGATCAATTCGGTCGACGGCGTGATCGACGCGAATGTCGATGGCATCCCGCTTTCCACCCATCTTGCGATATCCGAGATCATCGAGGGCATCGTCAGGCCAGCACTGCGCTGAAGCGCGGTCCCATCAAGCAAAAGGGGAATGAACATGAATAGCAAACTTCTTTCCGCAATGCGCGCGGTCGTTACAGGGGTTCTTTTCGCAGCGGGCGTCACGAGTGCCGTGCAGGCGCAGGAAGCCTCGCGGCTCGACGAAATCCTGTCGCGCGGCAAGCTGATCGTCGGGGTATCGAGCGAGTCGCCGCCGTTCGGCTTCGTAGATGAAAAGGGCGAACTCGTCGGCTTCGACATCGACATCGCCAAGCTGATCGCCAAAGCCACGTTCGGCGACGAAACCAAGGTCGAGTTCGTGCGCCAGAGCGCCGCGCAGCGTTGGCCCAATGCGCAGAACGGGACGGTCGACTTCGGCGCGCAGACGACCAGCATCTATGCGGACCGCGCCCAGAAGGTCGCTTTCACACGGAGCTATATCGATGGCGGCGTCGTGATGATCGTGCGCAACGACTCTCCCTTCCAGACGCTCGCCGACTTCAACAAGTCCGACGTCACGATCGCCAACCTGACGACGCCGACGCAGGAAGAACGTGCCAAGCGCCTCTTCCCCGAGGCGCAGATCGCGACCTTCGACGGTATCGCGGCGCAGTTCAACGCCGTGAAGCTGGGGCGCGCGAGCGGTGCGCAGCTGGATGGCCCGGTGGCCGCCTGGTACGTCAAGCAAAACCCCGACATGCGCGTCGTCGAGGAACGCCTGACCGACGTCGTTAACACCGGTCTCTTCATGAAACCGGGAGACTTCCGCCTCTGGCAATATCTCGACCTGACCGTCAGCGAGATGACAGGCGGCTATCTCTTCGCCGACTATACCAACATCTACGAGAAGTGGTTTGGCACAAAGCCCCTGAACACCAAGTGGTATCTCAATCAGCCGAAGCAGTGATCAGCCTTCGGGTTCGATAAAGAAGGGGAATTCCATTGGATGCGTTCATCGTCTTTTTCACGAGATATTTGCCGGCGTTTGTCGATGGCTTCCTCATTACGACGTGGGTGGCGGCTCTTGCCGCCCCCGCAGCCATGCTCTGGGCTCTAGTTCTGATTGTTCCTCGCCTGGCCCGCTGGGCATGGTTGACGCGCCTCGCCAGTGCCTATGTCGAGATCATGCGCAACTCGCCCTTGCTGGTGCAGATGTATCTCCTTTATTTCGGTCTGCCGCTCCTCGGCATTTTCTGGGGCAGCATCGCCTGCGGCGTTATCGCGATTGCCCTTCAGCACGGCGCGTTTCTATCCGAGATCCTACGATCGGGTATCCAGTCCCTTAGCCAGCGGCAATGGGAGGCAGGCAGCGCGATCGGGATGCGCAGGTCCGCGGTCATTCGGCTCGTCATCCTGCCGCAGGCTTTCATCAAGGTCCTTCCCGCGCTCGGGAACCAGCTCATCGTCCTCGTCAAGGATACCTCGTTGGTTTCGGCCATCGGCGTCATGGACCTGACGCTCACCGGCAAGATGACGATCGAGCGCTCGGGCGCGTCGTTCGAGGCGTTCATCGCCGTCGCGATGTTCTACCTCATTCTCACCAGCGCGCTCGGTATGACCCTTCGCGTCATCGAAGCCCGCGCAGCGCGGAGGTATGGCTGATGTTTCCCGTCCTTCAAACGAATTTGCCCTATCTCCTGCAAGGTGCCGTCTACACCGTCATCCTTTCGGCGATCGTGGTCTCCTGTGGCACGGTCCTCGGCGTCGGTATCGGTGTCCTTGCGTCGGTAGGCGGAAAGATCCTTCGCTCGGTTATCACGGCGTACATCTTCGTGTTCCGCGGCATCCCCGTATTGGTCGTGATGTTTCTAGGCTTCTACAGCTTTCCCGCCATGGGTTTGCGGCTGGACGCTTACACTGCGGTCGCCGTCTCTATGATCGTCTATGTCGGCGCCTTCGTGGCTGAGGCGACACGCGGCGCGATCGCTGCGGTTTCCGCGGGCCAGATGGAGGCCGCCAAAAGTCTTGGCATGCGCAAGAGCGTGATCATGCGGGAGATCATCCTGCCCCAGGCGATGCGTCTGCTCATCGCGCCGGTGCTCAATATCTCGCTCATGGCGATCAAGCAGACCTCCTACGCCTCTATCGTCGGAGCCTGGGAACTTTCGTTCGCAGCCCGCGAGGTAGTGGAGCGCACGCTTGCGGCGTTCCAGATATTCCTCGGCGTCATGATCATCTATTTCGTCATCTGCTACCCGCTTTCGCTCGCCGCGCGCTCGCTCGAAAAGCGCCTGGCCTTCGATCACTAAGGAGCCCAAAATGAATCAGGCTGCCGCCCTCCCGACCCAGAGCGACGAGATCGTCGCGATCAGGGGTCTGCGCAAGTCCTACGGGACGCTCGAAGTTCTCAAGGGCATCGACATTTCGGTCAAGCGTGGCGAAGTTGTCGTCGTTCTCGGCCCAAGCGGCTCGGGTAAGTCGACCATGCTGCGCTGCGTGAACTTCCTGGAAACCTTCGAACACGGGACCATTACGGTTGATGGTCGCCCGGTCGGCTACAAGACCGTGAACGGAACCCGCAAGCCCGTCAGCGAAGCCGAGAATGCCAGCCTCCGCGAACATGTTGGCATGGTGTTCCAGAGTTACAACCTCTTTCCGCATCGCACCGTGCTTGAGAACGTGATGATGGGCCCGGTCAAGGTGAAGGGCATCGCCGCCGCGACGGCGCGCGACATCGCCATGCGACTGCTCGGCAAGGTCGGCATGGACCACAAGGCCGACGCCTATCCGGGACGCCTGTCGGGCGGCCAGCAGCAGCGCGTTGCTATCGCCCGCGCGCTCGCCATGGAACCGTCCGTCATGCTCTTCGACGAGGTGACGTCGGCGCTCGATCCTGAACTCGTCGGCGAAGTGCTGAAGGTGATGCGCGAACTGGCCGAGGAGGGGATGACGATGATCGTCGTCACCCACGAAATGGGCTTCGCACGCGGCGTCGCCGATCGCGTCGTCTTCATGGACGGCGGTGTCGTCGTTGAGGAGGGGCCGCCGGGAGACATCATGGTCGCCCCGAAGACCGACCGTTTCCGCGGCTTTCTTTCGCGTCACCTTTCCGAGGAGGGCTGAACGCCGCCATGACCAGCGCCATCCCGACGGAAACGATCCTGCGCTTCGAGGACGTGCATCTCTCCTACGGCGCTCATCCCGTGCTGCGGGGCGTCAACCTCACCGTCGAGAAAGGCCAGGTGATCGTCATCATCGGACCAAGCGGCGGCGGGAAAAGCTCGCTGCTTCGCACCGTGAACCTGCTGCAGCCCGTCCAGTCCGGCCGGATCGTACTGGAGGGCGAGGACATCGCCACGGGCAGGCAGGACGTGAACGCCATCCGCCAGCGTGTCGGGATGGTGTTTCAGCAATACCATCTCTTCCCGCATCTCACTGTCTTGCGGAACCTGACGCTTGCGCCGCGCCGCGTGCTGAAAGAGACGCGCGGGCAGGCGGAGGCTCGAGCCCTAGAACTGTTAAGGAAGGTGGGGTTGTCGGAGCGGGCGAACCACTACCCTGACCAGCTTTCGGGCGGCCAGCAGCAGCGTGTGGCCATCGCCCGTGCGCTGATGATGAAACCGCATCTGATGCTTTTCGACGAGGTGACGTCGGCGCTCGACCCGGAGCTTGTGGGCGAGGTGCTGAACGTCATGAAGGACCTCGCGCGCGACGGCATGACCATGCTGGTCGTGACCCATGAAATGGGTTTCGCCCGCGACGTCGGCGAAAAGGTCGTCTTCGTCGCCGATGGCGTGGTTGTCGAGGAAGGTCCGCCGGCCGAGGTGCTGAACAATCCGCAGCATAACCGAACGAAGCAGTTCCTGTCGCGAACAAGCGCGGCTTGATTGACAGACGTGAAACCAGAGGTGAACGACAATGAAAATGCTCTGCGCAACGCTTGCCATCTCCTTCCTGACTCCGGCTGCGGCCTTTGCTCAGGCCGGCGCGAAAGTCGACGTGCCCGTGCCGACCACGCTCGCCAATCCCGGCAAGCTGACGGTCGGCATTAATTGCGCCTATCCGCCTGCAGGCTTCGTCGATCTCGACGGCAAGCCGGCCGGCTATGAGGTGACCATCGTCAAGCGGATCGCTGAATATGCCTTCGGCAGCGAGGCGGGCCTGGAAACGCAATGCGTCAACGACAGCAACCGCATCCCCTTCCTTCAGTCCGGCAAGGTTGACCTGGTCCTCGCCTCGCTCGCCTATACGGCCAAGCGCGCCGAGCAGGTCGACTATTCTGATCCGATCTGGGTCAGCAACCTCCAGCTCGTCGTCCCAAAGGATTCGCCCATCGAGTCCTATGGCGAACTGAAGGGCCGGAAGGTCGTCACGCCGACAGGCAGCACCTATCAGACCTGGCTGGAAAAGTGCCACCCTGAGGCTGAGCTTCTAACGGCGCAAACGCCGGCGGAACTGTCGACGATGCTCACCCAGGGCCGGACCGACGCCTTCGCCTATGTCGACGTCTACGACTACAACTTTGCTGCCAAGAATCCTGACTACAAGGTCGTTGGGGCGCTGGCCGCCTCCGCCATCCAGGGCGTCGGCGTCAGGAAGGGCAATGCCGAGATGATGACATGGCTGAACGCCGTTCTGGAGGATTTGCGCAAGCAGGATGCCTATTTCGAGGCGTTCTCCGGCGAGATCAAGGACGAGGACTTCGTCGCCAAATATCGTCCCGTCGTTCCTGGGCCCGGCGTCAAGCTCGATTACAGCCAGACGCTGAACGCGGACTGCAAGTCCTAATATCTGGCCTGTTCGTCACCTTGAGCCGCAGGGTCGGGATCGATCCTGCGGAAGGATGGAACCTCATGAATGAGACATTGTCCGCCCAGATGCTGGCGATGACCCACGGGCTGCTCAGCAGCCTGCTTGTCAGCGCCATCGGTATCCTGCTCTCGGTGGTAATCGGCGTGGTATTCGGGGCGATCCGCTACGCCCGAATCCCGGTCGTTCATTGGATCATCGGCGGTTATGTGAATTTCTTCCGATGCACGCCACTGCTGGTGCAGATCTTCATGCTCTATTTCGCCTTGCCCGAGATAGGCATCCGCCTTTCGCCGTTCGAGACCTCCTGGCTGGCGCTCGGGCTTTGGGGCGGCGCCTACCAGACCGAGGTTTTCCGGTCCGGTTTCGCGGCCGTTTCGAAACACGACATCCTCGCTGCCCGCGCACTCGGCATTCCGGCATTCCAGACCTTCCTGGACATCACGTTGCCGATCGGCCTCAGGAGTACGATCCAGGCGTCCACCACTACGGCGATCACCCAGTTCCGCTCGTCGTCCTTCATGATCGTCGTAGGCTACATGGAACTCACCTACGTGGCGAACAAGATCGTTTCGGAGACGTTTCAGGTGTTCGAGATTTTCGGGATCGCCGCGCTCATGTACTTGGCAGTGTGCCTTGCTATCAGCCTGCTTTCGAGAATGCTGGAGCGCGTACTCCATGTGCCCGGCCTAGGAGTTGCGAGATAATGGACAATTGGCTTCTTCCGGTTCTGGCCTATCTCGCCCGCGGCACGGTGACCACGTTGTGGATTTCCGTGCTCAGCCTCACTTTCGCGACGGTCACCGGGCTTCTGGTGGGGTCCCTCTCCGCCAGCCGCAGCAGGATCGTCACCGGCTTCGTGCGCGTCTATGTCGAGTTGTTCCGCGGCGTCCCGTCGCTCCTGATCCTGCTCTACGTTTTCTTTGCCCTACCGCACATCGGCATCGAGACAAGTCCCACCACGGCCTCGATGCTCGGCCTCGGTCTCTGGGGTTCGGCGAATATCGCCGAGGTGGCGCGGGGCGCCATCGGCTCCATTTCGTGGCACCAGACGATCGCCGCGCGCGCGCTCGGGATGGGGGCGACCGAGACGCTCGTTTTCGTGGTCTTTCCGCAGGCGTTGAGAAGGTTCCTGCCGCCCTATGTCGGGCAATTGACGGTCCTTATCCAGGCGAGCGCATTGACCTCCGTGGTCGGGGTCGCTGATCTTCTGGGTTCCGCAAAGCAAATGATCGAACGGCTGGCCTATGTGGATACGAGTGGGCATGCCATCGAGATCTATGCGATCGTTCTTGGGATTTTCTTCCTCATCTGCTATCCGTTGACACTGCTTGCGGCGTATCTTGAAAAGCGACTACGGGTCTAAACTCTTGCTTTCGTTGGTCCCGTGTTCATTGATCCCGTTGGCAGCCGCGAGGTTACGTGTTCGGCACGCAAGCTCGCCCGAGGATATGATCAGAGGCCTCTACGAATTATCATGCGCCCGGCTTTTTGAAACTAGGTTGAAGAGCTGTGCGATGACATCGGTGGTGTAGACCTGTTCTCCATCGCGTTCGTAGCTGGAATTCGAGATCCGGGACTCGACATAGACAAGGTCGCCTTGTCCGACATTGCCTTCAATCCACTCGGCCTGCTTCTTGTCGAGGATTGTCACCTGGACCCAGTCAGTCGCGGTTTTCCGGTCCCCATCCGCCAGCCATTCGCGGTTGGTCGCGATGTTGACTTTCAGCACATTTCTGAGTTGTACGATATTACCGACATGACCGAGAAGGGTGTGACGGTTGACAGTTCGCATGGATTTAAACCTTCCTTAACCGCTCGAAACCGTTTACTTGTGCAACTCGAACCAATGCCGCTCGGTTTGGCCAGAGGTGTCATTCTTGATGTCGAAGAAATAAGGCTCTGACCTGAGCGGTCGGGACATGGAGACCGTTTGTATGCAGCTTCGCTGCCGATCAGAGTTATAGAGACCGTGCGTATTGCCCTGGCAAACGTTGACTGTCTTGACGCACAAGTCGCCGTTCCTGGCGAAGCCATTGCGGTCCCTGCTGCTCCCGACCTGATAGCCCTCCGGGCATTCCGCATACCTCTCGTAGCCCGGCGCTCCCGTGCCACCTTCGGGGCAGGTCGGCCAATCGAACCCCGGTTTCTTCATCGCGGAGATCAGCCGGTTCATCGGCGGATGGCAGGCGGACACGCCCCTCCAGGATGGATTGGACGACGAAGCGCACAGCAGGACTTCACAACCCCACTCGCTTGCGAAAGCCGGGGAGGGAAGCACTGCGGCCGTCAGAAGCATTCCGACGATGATGTTGACAGGTGTGGCTTTGGCGGACATCGGCAACCTTCTCATCCAGCATACTAATTCGTAAATTATAGTTTATACGACAATGGCGAGCAAGCGTAAGAAGCCTGACACTGATCTTGGCACGATGATCCTGCGAAACATGGCGATGGTCATGGAGCGCGAGCGGGAGAAGCGTGAGCTGACGAAAAAAGAGATGGCGCGCGTCTGTGAGATCACCAGTCCCTTCTATTTCGCTATTCTCAACGCGACAGCGAACCCTTCCCTGCAGGTCATCACCCGGATCAGCACGAATTTGAAGGTTCCGCTGCAAGAGCTGATGATGGGTGTCAAATCCAGCGATGGTTGAAATTGATCGTCCGCACGGCTTCGCCGCCGTGATGATGCAGTTGCGCGTTTTGTAAACTATATTTAATTACCGCCTCTAGGTGTTTCATGCCGAACACGGCATTCGAACCAAAGGGGATGAGAATCTTGAAGTACCCGGTGATATCAGCGCTGCTCCTGGCGGCGTCCACGGCGTCGGCTGCAGACAATCCGATGTGGCGTAGCGGCTTCACCTGGTCCTGCGCGTTTTCGACGGTCATTCGATGCGAGCGGGCGACCGATTGCGCATCGAGCGGGGAGGCGGGCAAGATCGCGGTGGCTTATCGCGAGAACCAGTGGATCGATCCGCAGGGAAAGACCCATCCGATCAAGCGCCACTATGTGCAGACCGTCGCCGGCAGTCCGATCGGCAGTGAGGTGAAGATCGAACTCGATACGAACGAGGTGATCTGGCTTTCACCGGCCGATGCGGCCGGAACATTTTCCGACAACTGGATCGGCGCGATGCTATCGCCCAAAGCAGGCGTGATTGTGCAGGAGCTTCGTCCTCTGATTTGCAAGCCGATGAAATAGATCGCGGTGGCCTCCAATGGCTATCGTCTGAAGTAACGCCTATTGTCCTTGCGCCACCACGGATACCGTGGTGGCGCAACGCATGATCCTCGCCCGCTTTGGCAGCCGCCTTCCGGCAGCCCGCCACTTCGGTCCTGTTCGCCGCGACGAAAGAGTTCGGGAAATTTGCGACAAGCGAAGGCCGCAGTGGGGTGGAAAGGAGACAGTCAGCTTTTGGCTTGCCTGTCTCGGAAGCAGACATCCTGCGGTTGGCTGGCTAAGCTAAGACTTTACGATACCCTCGCGTTCGAGTACCTGGCGAATTTCGTCCAGCTTAGGAGCGAGGTTGTCCGTAGGAAACCGGATCTGACCAAGGCCGATGACATTCGAAAACTCCTGGCACCCTTCCTCTAGGAGTATGATTGCCTTCTTGAACCCCAATGCACCTTGGAATAGGCCGGCCTCGTGGACTACGTTCATCCGTGGGTTCATCTCGCCTGAAGCCGTCTCGTCCTCAGCAGTCATGACGATGAAGGCGAACGAAGCGTTGTCGATCATAGTTTGAAGGCGCTCGGTAGTACTCAAGCCAGCTGCCGACTCTCGGTTGAATTCGTCCCAATCGAGGCCAAGTCGATCATGCAGGTAATCCTTGAGGTCGCGCCAGATCCTCGACCTACCATGGCCGATAAACACCTTACCACCCGATTTCGCCATCGCCTGCTCCTCTGCGTCCTGAGCATCTTCCACCAGCCGCCACCCCCGGATGGTCAGCCTATACTCGTCATCCGGAACTGGCTCGATGAGCTTGCTGTCCATCGCTTCGGAAAGAATCGCATAAACGCCATCTGCGTCGACGGCCCCGATGACCCCGGTGAATGTTTCATCTTCAATTTCGACCGAGTGAAAGCGATCATCATCAGCTTGGTCGGCTATCCACTTCAGCAGAAGCAGTATTTGCCGCTCAGGTTTGGGAAGCGGCTCCGCCGCCAGTTCATCAAGATGGTAGCTGTCGACATACGGCCAATTCTCGCCCGCAGCGCGACGCCGGACCGCATGGCTTAGCCTAGCGCGTACCCGACGGTCCGAGACTCTGTTCTTGATCATGCCGATGACTGTGCCGGACACCTCGTAGTGACCGCATTTCGAACAATCAAATTGCTTTCGGTCTGCACCCGTAGATCTTCCGACCGGGCAGTCTAGGCCGCATATTGGACATCTTTCACTCATGACAGCAGTATTAGTCGATTCGGTCAGGAGTGAAATGTTGCTACCCTCATCATCCCGCAAGTTCCGAACGCGCTATTTGTGTTCCAAAGTCGACAGTATCGCCTTCACCGCGTTGATGTCCGTGCGGTCCATGGGTTTCTCATAGGTCTTTTCGACCCAGTCAACACTCATCTCCAGGTACCGCAACACGGCGCGGAATTGCGGGAGCGTCTCTGGTTTGAAGAACCACTTGAAGTTTTCCCAGGCCGTCACCGAAACCTTGACCAGCTCCTGGATGGTTGCGTTCAGGAGCTCTGGAACGAAAAATGGTCCCATATGAGCGTCAGCGCCGGGCGTTAACCGTAGCATCGTGAAGCCTGCGAATGTCGGATGGCCCGCGATGGAGGACAGGAGCTTGTAGTGCTCCATCCGCTTTTTCTCGGTGAAGCCATCTCTAGCGTCCAGCACCTCGCGTATCTTCGCCAGGTTAAACTCTTTCATGCGGTCCTGCTCGGACACAAACTTCCATTTCTGGATTAGTGAGCTATCGTTGCTGAAATAGTCCAGCAGGAATGCGGTCTCGAGTATGTCGCGGATTTGCTGGCCGGCCGCCTGGTAGTAACCGCCTAGTATCAGCTTAATAGCCGCGCCCATGGCGTTGAAAATGCGTGCCCCAAGCAATTTGACGATCAACTGATCTTCGTCCTGCTCGGCATAGTCCATCCGATAGGACTGGAGCAGGTCCATAATCATCTCGATCATTTCGACATGACGGCTTAAGGGCTCGTCTCCTTCGATCAGCGTGATCGATTTTTGTCGGGCTGTTTCCTCACCAGAGTGTAGGAAATGAAGGTTTTCGGGTAGCGGCTTTCTCGACATGTCTTCACCTGAAGATTGTTGGCCCCAGGGAGAATTACAAGAGCGAACAGCACATCGTTTCTTACCATGCGAACGGGCGTGGCGTAATTGCTATTGCCTGTAGGCTTGCCGTTTCCGTCGTTTGGCAAAACCGAAGAAATGGCAGGTTTGGGGGAGTGACTACAGCGTTTCTAGCGGCAAGAATGGGGTCGTTTCCGGTCTGGCGGTTTCCATATCACACCGAATTCTAGTTCAGGCTCGAGATGAGCCTATATGACCTGGCCGGCAAGACACTATTCGATCTCAGGAAGCATGTAGCGTGTAACAACCAGCGCATCCTCTTCCATCGAAATTTCGATAATTTCGTTGAGAAGCTCATCCTCATTCGCCAGCTCTTCCAGTACGGCCTCGAACAGATATCGCTGTCGGGCCGGAAGAACCTGGGGGACGATAATGACGAGACCCGTATGTAGCTCTTCCTTGGCGTACAGCTTTCGGAAGTCGCGGGCGTTATTTGTGACGAAGGTAAGTTGCCCTCGACAATGCGAGGCATAAGATCCCAGTCGGTTTCTCCGCTTAGTCCCAGCCAATTGACATGAAAACACTCGTGACCGCAGCTTTGAGCCACCGCCACGAGCGACGTGTGAAGGCATTCATCAATCAGGAATTTCACGAATGCGAACCTGACGACGATGGCCAAGAACCGGCTTTAAGCGGAATCCTCTTCGACTCCTTCACGGGTAGGCCTTGCTCGGAAAGGGTCTTGGGTCGGCCGCGCGCAGGATGCGCCGCGGTCCAGATTTCCGCGAACTCGATCATGCGAGGACTGAGAGAAGGGTAACCTTCAAGCAATTCCTCCACGCTAGCGCCCTGTGCCTTCATGCTGGCGATGGCCCGAACGGGAATACGGGTGCCTTTGAAGACAGCTTCTCCACCCACGACGCCCTTGACGCTATGGATCACCGAATCCGCCTCCCGCAATGCGTCCGCACGAGCTGCCAGTTGCTCGCGTGCCCGGGCCACGTCGACGATAAGATAGTCGTCGGCGCGCACCGTCTTAGCTCCGGGATCGCTTGCGATTGCATCGAAAAGGCGCTTTCTCCGTTCCGCCGAGAGGATCGAGCCGACGCCATACCATAGCTTGAGGTGCAGGAGATCGTCATCCGTGAGCGCCCGCCCACCGGTCCGCGACGATCCCGATGAGATGATCCGCTTGTCGATGGCGTTATGCACCGTCTTTACAGCAATCCCGCTTACCGCGGCTGCCTCCGCCGGCGTATATTCCCGATGCGTTGCGACCATAATCATTCTCCTTGTGAAGAACATATAGGCGGAGTAGGGTCGAAAGTAAAGATGTTCGAGGCTGACGGGCTGGCGCTGTGCGAACCGTAGTAAATGCGGACAAAGCCCACACCACGTCGTTATGTTATAACGTATCGCATAAGTTTCATTATGGAACTAAGCTATTGATTCTATTACCTAGTAGGTGATTACGCTGAAGGTGGCAAACCCCCATTCGTCCGTCGCTAGGACATAGTTATAACCGACATCCGTCTTGATGTAGGCCGTTGCGAGTTCGCGACGTCGTATCGCCTTCCACACCTGGGAGGCGTCGCCTTAACCGGCTGGTGCGGATCGAGGCAATAGTCTATCGGCATGACTGACGATGCGTCCGCCCGAT
>NZ_SHMI01000049.1:0-19023 GCF_004284735.1 Shinella sp. JR1-6
CCATTGCGCAGGGCTCCGGGTTTGCGCTGGATGACCGCAAGGTAATGCCGCCAGTCGTAAATCGTTCGCGGTGGTTTCCCACCTTCCAGTACGACGACGAGAACGACGCATGATGCGCTTCAAGTCGGCGCGACAATGCCAGCGTTTCGTCTCAGCCCATGGCCCAATCGCCAACCTTTTCCATCTCCATCGCAAACATCTCACCGCAGCTTACTACCGCCGGCTTCGCGCTCATGCCATCACGATCTGGCGAGAAATCGCTTGCTCGATAGCTGCCTGAAATTCGGCTCGCAAATCCCCGCCGCAAACTCCCAAAAGTTAAGGCGACGCCACCATACGGAGTTCTGAAAACAGGACGCTTGACCCACAGCTTTCTATCCAAGATCCCTTTATACCCTATGCGATACACCGAGCGCATGTAGTCAACGCTTAGCGGATTGAGCATGGAATAGGGAACCTGCTCGTCGATCGATGCAATATCGAGGTCGACACCTGATCGTTGCGCGAAATTGTAGAGTGCGACAAGGCCGTGTTTCGTTTGCGATTTCAAGAGTATGCCGTACGCTCTGCCCATGATCGGCAAGGCCCGCTCACGTGACATGGAAAACTCAGGAATAAGGGCGTTATTTACGATCACGTAAATATGCAGGTTTTGACCTTTAGCATGATCGTTGTTCGCAACGAGCAGGTGTTCAGGCAGAGTAAAGAACTGTGCCGAGCTACCCCCATCGGAATGCAATTCCTCGATCTGTTTTCCATCGACGACCGCTCTTATCGATACTGGAGGGAAAATTCCCGGGACGCTTGCGGATGCGATCAGTATATGCCGGACCAGGGCCAGTGCGTCCGGCCGGTTACTGGCAGCAATCGCTCCAATGTTCCAGACTACCGCCCGCTGGGTATCGAGATTTGTCGTCATAACCAGGAGACGACGTCCGGCGCGATGCTCTGTTGCAATTCGGCGTAGTATCTCGATCGTGATAGTCTGTTCCACATTGCTGCGCAGAGCATTTCCCTTGAGAAGGCCCGGAGAAAAGATGCCGGCTCCTTTCCATTCGATATCGATGAGGTCTCGTGTTTCTCCCGATAGATAAAGCCGTCTGAGCTGTGCATCATAATCTGAGCCGAGGAATGCGAAGGGCGCGATCAGGGCACCTGTACTCACCCCCGTTACAACCGCAAATCTCGGGCGGGTTCCAAGTTCACTCCAGGCGGACAATATGCCCACCGCAAACGCTCCCCCTGCCCCGCCCCCGGAAATGGCAAGCATCGTGGGCTTATCCTTCAGGATGACCGGCCTCCAGGGGTCATGCACCGATACAGGAGGCCGCGGATCATCTACGTGCGCCCTGATGTTCTCGAATCCGGAAATCTGTGCGCGATCAGCTTCAGCTGCGTTGTACGTCGGACGTTCTGGCGCCACACACCCACTTAAAATTGCCACTGCAAAAACCAGGATGCCGGCGAGCACGTCTCCAAAAGGAGCCTTCACGAATTTTCGCTGAGTTTTCGCTCGAGCTGAGAGCTTCATCCATATGACTCCATTGGAAAGGGGGAACCAGCGCCGCGATCATGCTGGTAGCCGGAGGGCATCGGCTGATACGCAGTGTCTCAGTTTACGATTTCCGTGTTTCCGGATCAGTTGAGGGTAGTCTCACGGTCGCCAATACGACGCCTATGACAGCGACCGCAATCGCCAGACCGACCCAGAGGCCATAGAGTTTGTGCCCAAGGATGAAACCGCCTATCAACGGGGAGATGATATCAGTTAGAGCGCCAAGCGATTGAGCGGATCCCATGACGACGCCCTGACGGTTTCCCGGTACATGGACGGACAGAGCCGCAAGGTAAGTCGGTTTGGCCATCGCATCGCCCGTGCTCACACAAAGCACCGCCAATGCGAGAAGGGGGACGGTTGTGGCAAGGCTCGCGATGAGAAAGCCGGTGCAGATCAAGCCAAATATCAAGATGATCAGCTGACGCTCGGAAAACCGCCGACCAAGCCAACCCAGGAGGAAGAGTTGCACCAGGATGTTGATGACGCCATCGGCAGCGACGATGTAGCTAAGGTGCTGGGGGCCAAAAGACTGCCCGTTCCAGATGAATGTCTCTGCGAGAAAGACCGGCATTTGCGAGCTGTAGATGCCGTATGCGAGGAAATGGCATACCATCACGATGATGAGGATACGGATGATCGGCGATGAAACGATGGCGCGAAACGAGACTTTCTCGCGTTCGTATGGTCCGGTTTGCGAGGGCGCAGCCTGATCGGCTTTCAGTGCGAAAAGAGTAAGGCCAATCGCGCCGATCGAGAGGAAGAGGGCTGCAAAGATTGGCACCGCCAGCGAAGCCTCGGAAAGAAACCCGGACAGGCCCGCACCGGTAATACCGCCTAAACCGACACCACCAGTCAGGATACTAATGGCCTGCCTGCGATCCTCAGGTGCAGTGTGGTCAGCGACGTAGCCTGCGGCCGCCGAGAAATTGCCGCCTGTCAGACCAAAGAGCGCACGCGCGACTATCACCACGAACACATTTGGCGCGACCGCCAGCAGGAAAAGACTTGCTGCCGCCATAGCCTGGCTTGCAAGCAGAACCCGCTTCCTGCCGAACCGATCCGACAACTGGCCTAGGGTGGGTGCGGCGACAAAATGAGTGAACGCCTCCGTAGCCAGGACAAGGCCAAAGATCAGCGGAGTTGCCCCCATCTCCCTCAGATAGAACGGTAGGACTGGCAGCACCGAAGCCATTCCGGCAGAATAAATACAAACGACCAGGAAGAGTGGCACCATGATGCGCCAGTTCCGACGCAGGGCCTCACGGGAAGCCGGTTTCGAGTAGGCAGCCTCAGTCATCTTCACTTTGCTCCCTGGCTGAGGTCGAAAACAGTTCGTGACGTGCTATCGTTCTTCGGCCATGCAGCATCAAAGTCAGCGAAAGGGACTTTCCTGAAACTGATATCCAGCCCGGCCGGTCTGGTAGACCGCAACACCTTGCTAGTGATTTCGAGGAGCTTGTCAGCAGACACGCTGCCATTCCCGCTGCCCATCAACTCGATTGCTGACGCCCGTAGTACAGCGCTTGGCAGTGAAATTTCCGAACCAGAGATAGAGCCCACCTGAACAAAGCGCATTGGCGATGCGCCGGAGCCAGCTTTGGCAGCAGCAATCAGGAGGCGCTCGGCGCTCTTACCCCAGAGATAGTCGATGACGATATCGACGCCTTCGGCAAACTCCTTCATCAATCGTTTGTCGAGAGTTTCGGGTTCTGCCCCAAGCGGGATGATCTCGTCTGCGCCGCTCTGTCTTATCTCTTCAAGCGCGATGGGGTTTCTACCGGTTGCCAGCACCTTACCGGCGCCAAGCCATTTCGCGATCTGCACCGCGAGACGGCCGGATGTCCCCGTAGCCCCGTTGATCAAAACGGTTTCTCCCCTTTGCAAACGGGCGCGTTCTGTCAACGCCGCCCAGGACGACATTCCCGGATTGGCGATGGCTGCCGCAGTAAAATCCTCGAGACCGGCCGGTATAGGTACGCAAAGACGGGTATCTGCGACCGCAAACTCCGCCATGCTGCCAAAGGGAGAACGGGGAAGAGCAAAGTACACGCGCCTACCGTCATCGAGCCTGCCTACGCCATCAATGCCGACAACAAACGGAAACACGCCATTCGCGCTGTAGTGGACGCCGGAAGCGTGAGCCTTGGTGACGTGGCTGATTGCTGCCGCAGTCACTTTGATCAGGTTCTCCCCTTCTAGCGGGATAGGCGGATCGATCTCGCCTAACGTTGGCTCAATCCCCATCGCTGATACTATTGCCGCTCTCATTTGCTCTCTCCATTGACAGAGAGCAGACCTGCCTCCGCGAGATACACCTCAATTTCGTCGGTTCGATCGGCGTCAAAGATTGCGCCGACATACCCGTCCGGGCGGATCAGAATGCAGTCGCCAGGCTTCAGCGCATAGGCGTCTTTGAAATGCCCCCACTCGTCGGAAAACTCCCCACCAGACCCGATCCGGTGAACATGCAAGCCTTCGCGCGGCTCAAATGCTTGCTGCCCGGCTTCGTATGCCAGCAATGTCCAATGGACGCCCTTAAACAGGCTGAAAAGGCGTTCAATTTGCCCCCCTGCGCCTCGCAACGGCGCATCAGGAGCGCGATCGCCAGCCGGCAGCGGAGCTCGGGCCGCGGTGCAGTTTACTGAGAGCGGCGACAATGGATAACCGATGTCGAGTTGACGGACTTCACGACCACGCCGCATTTCCCCCGCCTTCTGGGCGTCCAACAACTTGGTTGCAAGTCCAAGCATGGCTCCGGCAACCGGGCGCCGCTCCTCCTCGTAACTGTAGAGTAGCCGGTCAGGGGCACCTCGCACCACGGCCGCAAGTTTCCATCCGAGATTGTAGGCATCCTGCACGCTGGTGTTCAGGCCCTGGCCTCCCGTCGGTGGATGGACATGGGCGGCATCACCGACCAGAAAGGTGCGCCCCACCCGATAGCTGTCGGCCAGGCGAGCATTCATCTCATAGTCTGATGCCCAGTGAACAGTGTGGACAATGATGTCATTGAGGCCCGTTCGATCGGCCAGGAACATCGTCAGTCCATGCGCGGAGAGATCAACTTGTGCGTCTTTGGTGACAGGTGCCTGGATTTGAAACAGGTCCGTGCCGGCGAGAGGGCCAACCCATACCTGCCGGCTCATGTCGCCGTCTCTGGCGAAACGATGCGCGACCTCATCTGAAAGCCCGGATAACGCTACATCGGCGACGATTGCACGAGCGTCGAGCGTCTTACCGGGGAAGCCGATCTCGAGAGAACGTCTGACAAAGCTTTTCCCGCCATCGGCGCCAATCAACCAGCGCACCCGAACAACCTCTTCGTATTCAGAATGGCCGATACGCGCGGTAATTCCATCTTTGTCCTGCTCAAACCCCTTCAATTCGCAGCCAAATTCCACTCGACCACCAAGTTCGATCAGGCGCGATCGTAAATTGCGTTCAGTCACGAACTGCGGAACCATAAGCGCCAGATGGTAGGGCTCTGCTGGGGTGGGCTGGATGATCTCGGCCATATCAGCATCGGTGTAGCTCCCGTCATCGCGATAGGTCCGTTGGCGTGGGTAGATGCCCCCGGCTGCTACCGCCTTGTCCAAAATGCCGAGGTCCTCGAAGATTTCCTGTGTTCTGGGCTGTATGCCCTTGCCGCGGGAACCATTGAAAGGCACTGCCAATCGGTCAATCAAACGGAAGGAAATATCGCGGCGCGCGAGTTCGATGGCGAGCGTCAGGCCAGCCGCCCCCGCTCCGCAGATGAGTACATCTGCAGTGAAATCATTTGTCATTTTCGTCTCCATGTGTGTATTATGCACATAACAAGAGGGAGAGCCTGATGTCAACAAATAATGTGCAAAATACACGCACATCAGAACTGATGCGCGATCTGCATGGATCATTGATCGAGATCGTCAGCGCGATGAACCGGCCGCAGCAAGACGACGAATTGGTTCGCGAGGCCGGGATTTCGTTGGATCGCGCACTGTTTCGGCTCCTCGTCGCAGTCGAGCGAATGGGGCCGATCGGCGTTGTCGAACTCGCCGAGCGGGTCGGGCTGGATTACACAACGGTCAGTCGTCAGGTCGCGAAGCTTGATAGCCTTGGCCTTGTCAGCCGCCGCGGTAGTGCTGCCGACCGAAGAGTTCGCGAAGCGATTATCACAGCCGAAGGAAAGCTCATGACGGACAAGATCGATGCGGCGCGAGAGCGGATGAGCCGAGCGATCTTCGATACTTGGGATGAAAAGGATATTGCTGATCTGGTGCGATTAATGCGCCGCTTCGCCGATGCATTCAGGTAGGATCGGAATTTGGCTCGCGCCCGCCACAATCGAGGTCGTCCATGCAGTCGCCGAGCACATGCAGCGTTTCAGTGGGGATCCGACCCGACGTCTGCTTCCAACGCCTGTACGTGCCTACGTCAGTTCATCAAGGTGATGCAGTAACGATACCGCCACGGTGAGCGCAAGATGAGTTTCAACAATCGCGGTTTTGTCATCTGGCCACCGGTTAGCACAGCGGTCGTCGATTGAAGAGCTCGCGCGCGGATTGTTACCTTCCCTGGATGCTATCTCACTATGATGCCGCACCGACCCGTAAACGATCGTTGCGCACGACGCGCAACTGGTGGACGCGGCATATTAGAGAATGGACATTAGGATGTTGTCTGCGGTTGTGGCTCTATAATTGCTGTCACCCCCGCGCGACCAATCTCTGCCGTCGCGCGAAGATCATGTGCCGCCGCACCATCTTTAGCCTGAACGGCGATACCTTGCAGGACGGCGCAAAGAAAGCGTGCAACCTTCCCGGAAAGAGTTGGTGACAACCAGCACCGAAGTTCATGATCAAGGTTTGCGGCCATGTCCCCTCGCCGCGCCGCGAGCTCCTCGCTTAAATCGCTGTGATCTGGATGACTGGTAAGCAAACCCAATGAAATCATGCAACCGCGCTCGCCTTGCTCGGACGTTACCCTGTCGATGACCTTGTCAAATAACTGCGCAACGGCCTCATCGAGGGTAAGCCGTACTCCATCTTCCTGCGAAAGCGATAATTGGGCCATCATCGAGTATCGGTGCAAAGCCTCACGATAAAGTTCGGCTTTGGATCCGAACGCAGCATAGAGGCTGGGAGGGGCTACGCCGATACTTTCTGTCAGCATGACTAAGGAGACGCCCTCATATCCATGCTTCCAGAATAGATACATCGCGGTCTTGATTGCTTCGTCCCGATCAAAGCCGCGTGGACGGCCGCCCTTGTTTTTAAGCTGTTTCATATCACTCACTAAAAAACCATTGACCAATGCGAGTCAATTAGCATAGTTCTATAGTGATCAATAAAGAAGGTGCCGTATGATCCTCAAAACCTATGCACGGATGTTTTCGACCGACTGCAATGCAACCCTGGTCGCACTCGAGCGGCTCCACGGCCGCCAAGCACATTTACGGTTTCGCTTCGGCGAATGGGACCTTGCGGGGATTGGAGACATGTTTGTCGTCGCAGGCACTGAGGAATCGCTAGCTCCTATCCGGGATAGCCATGGCCCAGTGATAGTTCACGACCTCCAGGCTATCGAAGCAGAGTTGCTTGCCAGTGGAGCAACCATAACCCAGCCAATAGTTAATGTTCCGACGGGACGGATGCTATATGCGCGCCATGCTGATGGCCTTCATATTGAATATGTAGAATGGAACGATGAACTTGTGGAACGATTTATCCGCAGGCCGCAACGCGAGGGACGGTTGTCGTCTGAACTGTAGTAGGTTGTCTGCATCTACAGGCTCGTAAGTTGTCGCTCGGCGAAGCGTTTGCCTACATTGGCCATTATTGAAAACTCCTGCACTTTTTTGGCTGACGCGGTCGCCCCGGAGATTGATTGCTCTGGGGCCAAACTTTGGACCGCCGGTGGCAAAGCGACTGGAAGCCGCCGATGCCTCATCGCAATCTGCGATAATGGACGCAGCGTTGGTCTCTCACGAAACGAGCCGGAGAGATATCGATGCCTCACCAGTCCGTACCAGTTCGTCTGTTCTAGGGTCCAAAGCGGAGGAAGACGGCAGGGACGCCGCAATGGCCGGAGGTGCCGGAGGAGACCCGCCAAGCGCTGACAGTGCTCACCGTGCGGCTGAACCAATCCCGGACGATCTGGAACGTGACGTTGCCGAGGCGAGCGGCATCGGAACGTGAGCCTCCCTCTTAGATCGACCCGAGTGCCAACAGACGTCGTGCCTGGGCTGCATCCTTCGTCACGCCGCGCCAAGGTGAAGGGCAATTTGATAAACGCCACTTTGCGCGTACTTCTGACTTCTCGAAGCGCCGATCGACACTCTTGTGTCGGCGTGGAAGTTCAGCGCTGGGTCTTTCTGTTCTGCCGCCGCTTTGCCTGCCATCGGACCTTACCAGCGCCCATGCGGCGCTGCTGGCCGAGCGCGCGGCGCGTATGCAGGCCGAGGCGGAAGCCGCCAATGCAAAGGCGCGGTTGTCGAGCACCGAGGTGCTGATCGCACATCTGCAATTACTGATCGGCAAGCTGGAACGGGCCAAGCACGGGCCGGGTCGTGAGCGCACCCAGCGGCTGATCGACCAGTTGGAATTGCAGCTCGAAGAACTCGCCGCGTCGGCAACCGAGGACGAACTGGCGGCCGAAGAGGCCGCGCCCAAAACGCAGGCAGTGCGTGCCTTCACGCGTAAACGGCCAGTGCGCCAGCCCTGGCCGGAGGATATCGAGTGCGAGCGCATCGTCCTCGACGCACCGACAGCCTGCGCTTGCTGTGGTGGATCGCGGCTATCGAAGCTGGGCGAGGACGTCACCAGAACGCTGGAGGAGATCCCGCGCCGATTCAAGGTGATCGAGACGGTGCGCGAGAAGTTCACGTGCCGCGATTGCGAGGCGATCAGCCAGGCTCCCGCGCCTTTCCACGCCACACCGCGCGGCTTCATCGGCCCAAACCTTCTGGCCACGATCGTCTTCGACAAGTTCGGGCAGCACATCCCGCTGAACCGCCAGAGCACGCGCTTCAAATGTGAGGGCATCGACCTGTCGACCCAGACGCTCGCCGATCAGGTCGGACACGTCGCCTTTGCCCTCAAGCCGGTCTTCGACCTGATCGAGACGCATGTGTTCGAAGCCGAACGGCTTCACGGCGACGACACGACGATCCCGATCCTGGCCAAGGGCCATTGCACAACCGGGCGAATATGGGTTTACGTGCGTGACGATCGGCCATTCGCCGGGCCTGCGCCGCCGGCAGCGGTCTTCTACGCCTCCAGCGATCGGCGCGGAGAACACCCGCAAAAGCATCTGGCCGACTTCAGCGGCATCCTTCAGGCTGATTGCTACAACGGCTTCAATCCGCTGTTCGACCGGACGAGGAGGCAGATGCCGGCAACGCCCGCGTTCTGCTTCGCCCATGCGCGCCGGAAGTTCTTTGAACTGGCCGATGTCGCCCGCAATGCCCGGCGGGGCAAGGGTGCCAAGCCGATCTCGCCGGTAGCCCTTGAGGCCGTGAAGCGCATCGATGCCCTGTTCGCCATCGAGCGCGATATCAACGGCCTGAGCGCGGCCGAGCGGCTTGTCGTCCGGCAGGAGAAGAGCAAGCCCTTGCTGAACGATATGGAGGAATGGTTGCGCGCCGAGCGGGCCAGCCTCTCGCGCTCGTCGCCGGTGTCCGGGCCGATCGACTACGTGCTGTCACGCTGGGCCGACTTCGCCCGGTATGCCGACGACGGCAGGATCTGCATGACGAACAATTGCGCGGAAAGAGCGTTGCGCGGCGTGGCGAGACGTGTTTCATTATGCACCCCTTCGTTAAGTGTCTGTAAACATTGGAAGCGTGTCCGCGTCAACATCGCGCAACGGGCGACCTTTCCGGGCAATCGCCGCTCTGACCGGCTCGGACGTCAAATCGACGGCCCGGATTTGATAGGGCGCTCGCGGAACAACCTGGACTGCAGGAAGAACGCCTGTGGAAACAAGGCGTCGTACCATATAGCTTGAGACGCCCAACGCTTTCGCGACCTCTGCTTGCGTGAGCCATTCGCCATTTTTGTCCGCTGAACGGTAGGCATCGATGCCACGCACGTAACGAACAGAGCGGACCCGATGGGCTGTCCAGGTCTTTCCCTGGCCGGTGGGAAAGCCTATTCGGTTGAGTGTGGCGGCGATATCCTCATCTGACCAGCGACCCGCCATGCTGCGTATGACTTCCAGTGCATCTTCGGCTGTCGCGCTGCCGTGTTCGCCGGAGCGCGGCTTGCGAACACGCAGTTCCGAGTGCTGGCCACCCCGCCAATGAATCGTGAGCACGACATCGCGTATGGCATCGTCGACATCGACGATGATGTCTGCGATCAGCGTTCGAAGAAGCTGCTGGCGGGCGCGCATCGTCACATCAGGAGCATTCCAGGCCGCTGACAGGTTTTCCGCCAGGTTGACGAAAGCATCTGGATCAACCGCGATGGTCGTCGGGTTTTCGGCGGGCTGGCGCGTCTCCAAATCACGCACGCGGCGCAACGCGATTTCCCAGTTTTTCTCCAACTGTGCGGCGATCAGACGATTGTCAGGATCACATGCCGCGTAGCGCCGCTCGGCAAGGCCGGCCTCGTAGCGGGCCTGCTGGAGTTCCAGATCCAGGATCTGGCGCTGATCATCTGCTTGTTTCCGATGCATCCGTTCCGCCTCGATCGCGGATTCGATCGCTAAGGGTTCTACCGCTCGTAACAGCTCTCGTGCCACCGCCGTGTCAATCTTCGGAGCACCGAAGATCATACAACGAGGCAGCCCAGCCAAATTACCCTTGTCGCAGCGGTAGGCCGGCTGGCTTATCGGGCCACCCCTATAGCAAACACTCAGACGTTGGCCGCAACGGGCGCACGTCAGAAGGCTCGATAAGAGCGCCTTGCCCCCACGGCCCGACTTTACACCATCTCTGCGACCGTAGGCATTGAGCGCCAACTGCTTCTGGTTGCGCTCATATTCCTCCCAGCCGATGTAGCCTTCGTGATGATCCTTGATCATCACCTCCCAGGTGCCCGCCGGCTTGTAATGTCCGTAGGTCCGCCGAGCTCGCCCCTCAACGATTAAGGTGCGCAGCGACAATCAAGGTGAGATTCAGCGTCAATCAGGATGAGACTCGCGCCGGGGTGTGACGGAGGGAGGGTGTAGCCCGACCATAGTCATACCCCGGCGCGGCGCAGATTTTCGACGTCTCATGATCGCGGTCGGTCCGGTACGTTTTCGGTTTTCTGGATTGGAGAACCAGTTTGTGCCGGGTCGCCATGTAACCGATCATCAGACGAGATTATTCATGAAGTACCGACAAACGCATTCCGTAGAGGTCGCTGCCGCAAAGGCGTCGATCAGCCGGGCTACGGCCTACCGTCTCGATAAAGAGACGCGGCTTCCATCTCAGAGCAAAGCGCCACGTGGGCGTCGTCGCCCTGATCCGCTTGAACCGATATTCGATACGGAAGTTGTCCCGCTCCTCAAGGCAGCACCTGGTATCCGCGCCGTCGCCGTTTACAACGAGATACTGCGACGACATCCGGAATTGCCTGAAGGCATCCGCCGCACGCTCGAGCGACGCATCCGATCATGGCGTGCTGTTCATGGTGAAGCACAGGAAGTGATCTTCCGCCAGGCGCACGAGCCAGGTCGGCTGGGTCTGTCGGATTTTACCGACATGAGCAGCCTCGGCATCACAATCGCCGGCCAGCCACTTGATCATTTATTTTACCACTTCCGGCTGGTCTGGTCCGGGTTCGAGCATGCCCACGTCATTCTCGGCGGTGAGAGCTTCGTTGCACTGGCCGAAGGTCTTCAGAATGCCCTGTGGTCTGTGGGCGGCGCGCCGCTTTATCACCGCAGCGACAGCCTGTCGGCCGCCTTCCGCAATCTCGATGCCGATGCCAAGGTCGATCTCACACACCGCTACGAGGAGCTTTGCTCCCATTATCGCATGACGCCCACACGCAATAACAAGGGTGTCGCGCATGAGAACGGCTCGATCGAAAGTTCTCATGGCCATCTCAAGAATGCCGTTCGTGATGCCCTGCTGATGCGCGGCACTAGGGACTTCGATGATCTCGGCTCTTACCGGGCCTTCATCGACGAGATCGTCAGCCGGCGCAATGCCGCCCATGGCAAGCGGATCGATGCCGAGCGGTCCCATTTGCAAGCGCTACCCGAGCGCCGCACCACGGACTTCGAAGAGATCGTCGTGACGGTGTCACGCACCGGCGGCTTTACCTTGCGCAAGGTCTTCTACACCGTGCCGTCCCGCCTCATCGGACACAGGTTGCGGGTGCGCTTGTTCGACGATCGGCTGGATGTCTTTGTCGGGGGTACGCACCTGATGACGCTGCGCAGGGGGCGTGGTCATGCCGATGGGAGGCACGACCAGGTCGTCAACTATCACCACGTCATCCATTCCCTGCGCAAAAAGCCGATGGCGCTCCGTGGTCTCGTTTATCGCGACAAGCTCTTCCCGCGCCAGGAATACCGCAGAGCGTTCGAGGCCCTCATCGAGCATCTTCCCGACAAGCAGGCTTGCAAGATCACCGTCGAGCTTCTGGCGCTGGCGCATGACCGCGGCTGCGAGCGCGAACTTGCAGAAGAATTGGCCAGAATACTCGATGCCGGCGACCTACCTGATCTGGCTTCCATGCGAGCGCTCTTCGGCCCGGACCCAGCCAGGCTACCGATAGTTCATGTGCAACTCGCATCGCTCAACGGCTACGAGGCCTTGATCGGGACGGGAGAAGCAGCATGAAGACCGCCCATGTCATCGATGAAGCACGGCTCGGCATCATGCTCAACGAGCTTCGGCTGCCGACGATCAAGACGCTGTGGCCGCAATTTGCTGAACAGGCAGACCGGGAAGGATGGCCAGCAGCTCGCTTCCTCTCTGCGATTGCCGAGCACGAACTGGCCGAGCGTGCCCATCGCAGGATTGAAAGGCATCTCGCCGAAGCGCATTTGCCGCCCGGAAAGACGCTCGATAGCTTCGCTTTCGACGCCGTGCCCATGATCTCGAAGGCACAGGTCATGGCGATAACCGCCGGCGACAGTTGGCTCGCCAAAGGAGCCAATATCCTCATGTTCGGTCCACCCGGCGGCGGAAAGAGCCATCTCGCCACTGCCATCGGCCTCGCACTGATCGAGAACGGATGGCGCGTGCTGTTCACGCGAACCACTGATCTGGTACAGAAGCTACAAGTTGCCCGCCGGGAACTGCAGCTCGAATCCGCTATCGCTAAACTCGACAAGTTCGACCTGCTCATCCTCGATGATCTCGCCTACGTCACCAAGGACCAAGCCGAAACGAGCGTGCTCTTCGAGCTGATCTCGGCACGATACGAGCACAGATCGATCCTGATCACCGCGAACCAGCCTTTTGGAGAGTGGAACCGGGTCTTCCCCGATCCTGCCATGACGCTCGCAGCAGTCGACCGGCTCGTACACCATGCCACGATCTTCGAGATGAATGTCGAAAGCTACAGGCGCAGAACCGCGCTTGAGGAAAAGCGCCAACGGGGCCGACCCGCGTCCTTCGCGACAATCAGGAACTCGGCGCAGTTTGTCGCGGAGCGGCAATCAGAAAACGCAGAAGAGCTTGCCAGCGACAATCAGCATGATAGCTTGATCTCGACCGCGACATAAGAATCTCATCCAGATTGTCGCCCGCGTCTCATCCTGATCGTCGCGCTATAATTAAGGTTCGCTTCTCGCTTTTGCCATAGACATAAGCGCCCGCATAGAATGGATTTTTTAGCACACTGATCACATTACGGTAGCGGATCGGCTGCCAGACGCAGTTCGTCATGCGGCCTTCATCAGCAGGCCGGGGGAAGTGGATTTGCTCGGCTTTCATCGACAACAGCACCTGGCGGGCGCTGCCAAGTTCGCGAAAGCGGGTGTAGATAAGCCGGATCACCTCTTGCAGACGGATGTCGGGATCAAGTCCCAGGCCTGCCTCGCGATGCCATACATAGCCGAACGGAACCGACAGGCGCAGCTCGCCTCGCCGCGCCTTCGATCTGGCGGCATCGAGCATCCTTGCCCGCAACACGCCCAACTCGAACTCACTGATGCTGCCTTTCATGCCCAGGAGCAGGCGATCATTGGGATGGCAGGCGTTGTACACGCCGTCACGATCGATGACGCGGGCTTCGACAAGCCCGCACAGTTCGAGCAAATGATGCCAGTCGCGCCCGTTGCGCGCGAGCCGCGACGCATCGAAGCACAGAACGGCCCCGACCTTGCCTGCGCAGAGCCACGCGACCAGACGATCGAAGCCGGGCCGTGCCACCGTTCCGCTCGCGGATCGCCCGAGATCGTCGTCGATGACCTCGATGTCGGCAAAGCCGTACTTGCGCGCGATGTCGACCAGATCATACTGGCGTCGCTGGCTTTCCAGATTGGTCATGACCTGGGACTGCGACGACTGGCGCACATAGACGACCGCCTTACGCTGGAGCACGGTCGCCGGGAGCAGATCAGCGCTTGTCATCGGCAAGCTCCTCGACTCGGATGCCGGCAGCTTGCATCAGGACTTGGGCAAGCGTCAAAACGACCTTCGCCCGGTCCGCTTCTTTCATCCCGTCCACCCGGCGGGGCTCGAATATCAGGCTCATCTGTCTGCCCGAGGTCAGCGCGGGCGCGTCGTGTTGTTTCATCGACTTTCTCCCAAGCGATTCCATTATCGCGTTGGGAGTTTGGGGGAGCAGCGGCTACCGTGACCAGCCTCTTCAGATCGGACAATGCCAAGAGATCGACCTGTGGCGCGCCCAAAGTCATCCCGGCGCAAATCACCGGATCAAGCATCCAGGCAGCCATCGAAACTACGAGACCCGATGGACCTTTCACCTTAAGAAATTGGCCCGTCGCTCGATGCTCTACCCGCCGCACGCTGACCTTGCGGCCAAAATAGGGATGCCAACGGTAATGAACCTCCAATTCCTGACCGACATGGGCAGAATGAACGGGCAATGGCTTGCGGAAGAAAGGCATGGCTGTTCGCCGGTTCCCAGCGTGGGGGCGAGCGCGCTGCCTTCATGTATTCCCTGATCGTCACGGCAAAGATGAACGATATCGATCCGCAGGCCTGGTTGGCGGATGTCCTCGCCCGCATGCCCAACCTTCCCGTGTCACGACTGCCGGAACTGTTGCCGTGGAACTGGACCGCCGCCGGCAGCGTACGGCAGATGGCGGCCTGATGGCGCGACCGACCCATGTCTACACGATCGAATACGTCGCCACGCTGATCGGCGAGAACCTCGAACTCGTCCAGGAAATTGCCAGCAACTCAGACAACATCGACTACGGCGAGATGATCCATGCCTATGACGGCAGCGAAGAGGGCATCACGACCTTCACCGACCGGGGCATCGAAAGTCTAAAGGAATTCCTCGCCGATATCCGCACCTGGGATGGCGGTGTCCGACAGTTCCTTGTGGACGAGCAATGCGATCCTGCAAGGATCGAACGCATCATGGCAGACGAGCCGAAATCATAAACCCCGCGGCCTTCGCCGGATGGATACATTGAAAGGATGGCGGCCGATCTTTTGGAGGCAATGCGGACATCGGATTTCCGCTTCTATCAAGGTCAGGGCTGCGATGACGGCGCGCCGGAATGCCGGCAGGGTTGGTTCAGGTGGTCCGTTCTGTTGACGCCTCTTCTTTTTTTCCCCGCTTTGCGATCTGAAGGCGGTGATACTGGAGGAAGGCATAAGCGATCATCGTCGTCAGGGCGTGACGATGCAGTCCTTTCCATGATCGGCCTTCGAAGTGGTCAAGGCCGAGCTCCTCTTTCATCTGCTGGTGCGCCTGCTCGCAGACCCAACGGGCCTTGATCGCGCCGGCCAGTCGTTTGAGCGTGGCATCGGCGGGCAGATTGGCGAGATAATATTTGCGCTCCCCGCTCGAACGCCACTCGCCGACCAGCCAAACCTCTTCACCAGGCATATCCGCGGTCCCTGTCGCCGGAGTGCAGGCGTCCACAGCACTACTCCACAAACGCAATCAACCAGGGCTCCATTTATGAAAAGTGTTCAGGAACTGCGTGTACGAAGTATCGAAACCGCTCCACAGACAACCCCAACCGTTCCTAGCGCGGCCGCCAGCCCAAGACCGCTGATGCGCCAGCCAAACGTTTCAATCGATGGATTGCTAAGAAATGGGGACAGGAACTGACCCAAGAACACAGATCCCGTCAGAATCGCAGCGGTTTGTCCGCGGCGGCCTGGAGGCGTCCGCGAGAGCGATAGAGCGACAAATCCCGGAATTGCCAGCGCATAACCCGCGCCAACCGCAGCATTTCCCAAGAAAATCGCCGTCGTAGTGTCTCCCGCGACGAGCGCTGCGAAACCGAGCGCCATAAGGCCGAAACCGAGCGCCCAGACACCGGCATTGCCGAAGAAGGCCTGAGCCCGAGGGTAGCCAAGCGCAGCAATGCCGCCGGCGACCATAAGCGTTCCGAGGGCGGCTCCTGTCATGCTCGGTGATGTATAGCCACGGCTGGACAAGAAGAACGGCAGTTGCGTGGGCATGACGAAAAACAGCATCGTCAAGACCATTTGCCCAAAGGCGAGCAGGAAGACGACCTTCGTCGTTTCACCGGAATTGGACTGTGCGGGCTTTTCGCCCGCCGATCTGAAAGCCGGTGGATCGACGATAACGCGCCAGAAAAACGGAAGAGCGAGTGCTGGCATCGCATATACGGCAAATGGAAGCCTCGGCTGTACCGAAGCAAGAAGCCCCGCAATCACGATGAAGACAAAACCGCCGAAGTTTCGCGCGGAAACCTGACCACTTGAAACAGCGTGCAATGCCTCGCCCGAGAAATAGTCTGCCATCAGCGCAGACTGGGCCGTCATGATCATGGCAAGCGCAATCCCGAGACATATCCTGCTGAGCAGGATCAACGGTAAGGTCGGCAGGATCAGGCCAGCACTTCCCGATACGATAAACAGCAGCAAGCCCAGCAGCAGCAAACGGCGGCGGCCAGAGCGATCAGCGACCGCTCCACACAATGGCGCCACCAGAACGACCGCCAAAGAAGGTGCCGGGACCAGCAGCCGGATCAGAAGCGCGTTGGTTTCGTTGGCAGCAAACTGCTGTTCGAGCCCCGGCAAGGCAGGGCTGATCGTGGCCGCCGTCATCACGGTGAGTGAGGCAGCGATCATCAACGCGAGCGCACGTGGATCGTGCCATATGGATAGTGCATTCGTTTGTCTGCTCAGCTGCATCTTTCACCGCTTTCCTTGCGTTTCACACTGGAAAAAGGCAGGGTACGACTTCAAGTCCGCTTGAGGTCAAGTATGAAATTTCTGGACATCGCCGAAGTCAGCGGCGCAAGCGGCCTACCTGCTTCGACGCTCCGATACTATGAGGAAGTGGGTCTCATCGAATCTGTGGGAAGACGGGGCTTGCGTCGTCAATATGATCCATCAGTTCTCAAATGGCTGGCCCTGATCAACATGGCACGGGCGGCGGGGTTTTCCCTCGACGAGATCGGACCGATGTTCGGTGGCCGCGGCACTGGAAGCGTCATCATTCCCCGCGACGAGTTGCACCTTCGGGCTGCAGAGCTGGAAAGCAACGCCGATCAAATCAGAGCGCTGGCGACCATGATGCGGCATGTAGCAGATTGCCCAGCCCCGTCTCATCTGCAGTGCCCGACCTTCCAGAAGCTTATGCGCATCGGGACAAAGTACCAGTCACGTACCCGCAGGAAGCAGATGACGCACTCTGTTGCCCGCAAGCGGGTGTGAACACAAAGCATCCTGATCGGCACCTGCTCTGTCCGGCACTTGGGATATATGCGTGGGCTCTTGATGGGATCCGAACTCGCGACCTACACATTTCTAAGCAGCTCATCGCGTTGAATGTCCATTATAATGTTCTTTCATGGACATAAATAGAGGTGCGGGAGATCGCCGTGGCGGTCGGCTATCATGTTCTCTCGTCTTCACTCCGCAGCCAGGCGATCGACGCCGCCGCCTAGGTGTGAATGGCCCAACGCGAGCCCGACATCTTGTAATCGTAGCGCCTGGAATATATATTCCGATCCATCGGAAGAATTAATCAGGAGGCCCATATGCCCGAGGTTGCGGAAATGCTGAAGGCGAGCGAGGCCGCTGTCGTTTCGCGCGTGAGCCTGCGCGACGTGAACCGCGCCATCGACGAACATATCCTGCCAGAGGCGTTTGTCTCGCTCGACAATGGCCGGCACATTCTCGCCGGCGCGTGCTCATTCATTGCCTTTTACTTCGAGAGCGCCAGACGCCTGACCTCGGAGGAGCGGCTCTTTGCAATCAAGACCGTCGGTCCGCGCCTCACGCGCTCGCGGGCGCTCGCCTGGGCTGCGCTGCTGCGCGAGGATTGGACTGTACACGACGAATTCCTGACAATCGACCTGCTTCCATTCGTCCGGGAGACAAGCAAGCGGTTGGACGATCTTGCGGCCGCTCGCGAACTCGTCGCGGTATCGCCGGATATCTTAGGCGGCACGCCGGTCATCAATGGCACGCGTGTTCCGGTCTATGATGTCGCCGCTTCCGCCGCGGCTGGTCTCCCGATCGAGCAGATTCTGGACACTTGGCCAAGCCTTGACGCGGAAAAGGTGCGTCTCGCTGCGATCTACGCGGAGGCAAACCCCCTTCGTGGGCGGCCGCGCGTCTCCTCCGATTTGCCCGAGGGCGCAACTATCATCGTCGACCGCCGTGTCGCCCGTCGCAGGAAGGCGGGATGAAATTTCTGATTGATGAATGCCTCAGTCCGGAACTTGCCAAACTCGCAATCGGCAAAGGTCATGGGGAAACGAGCCACATCGTCTGGATAGGTTTGGCCGGCCGCAAGGATTGGGAGCTGAAGCCGATCATCCTCCAGGGTGACTGGACATTCGTAACCAAGAACTCCGTGGATTTTCGGGGTCCAAAGGACACTCCCGGTTCCAAGGGCCAGTATGCAGACGTTGCCATCCATGCCGGGCTAATCTGCCTCAATGGCCCACCCGGCATGGATTTAGACATGCAGATCGAACTCTTCGAGCAGGCCCTTGCGGAGTTGGAGGCGGAGCCTGACTTGATCAACCAGGTGCTGGAGGTTTCACTTGAGGATGAAGACGAGCTGCGCATACTTCGCTACGCCCTGCCAAACGAATGAGCAGCCGTCATCTCTCACTTGAGGATCCCGAAAAGTCCGCTCACGCATCAGCGGACGATGTTCACGATGACGAGGTGAGAGAAACGCCGGAACGGCGGTTGCCAATTATGAAGCTGACCTTAAAGACGCATCCCGATACATCTAATCGCGGAATGGCATCGGCTCGTGTGGATTGCAACGGGCCATATGGACATGCGGTGTGGGTTTCCATCCCTTGCGTTGCGGGTGCAGGTGAGAGCGGCGGTGCAAAAGTCGGCCACGGTAGCGGCGGCATAATGCTGCTGCGGGCGGAGTAAAATCCGGCCACCT